>JANNKI010000516.1:0-7134 GCA_031396225.1 bacterium
GATGAGCGCTTCCTCGTAATATCAACAGCTTGACAATCCAGAGAATTATCATTATAAGCATCCCAGATTATTTCTGCCTAAGACAACGGAGTCTCACGGAAACCTGAAATCAGGACTCGAGCCGTTGCCGGTACAGCTGGACCGCGGCCTTCGTGCACGTCTCGGTGACGCCGCCCACGACTTTGGGGATGTTGCGGGTGTTGAACTGCGCGTTGCCCGGGTCCACGCGCTCGGGCGAGAACGCGAGGAAGAAGTCCTTGCCCACGACGAGCCCCGACTCGGCGAGCATGGGCAGCACCAACTCGTCCGTGGTGCCCGGGTAGGTGGTGCTCTCGAGGATCACGAGCTGGCCCCGGTGAAGGTGGCGCGCCACTTCGGTGGCGGCCGCCACGATGTGCGACACATCGGGGTCGCGCTGTTTGCTGAGCGGGGTGGGCACGCAGATGTTCACGGTGTCGCACCGCTTGAGCACCGAGAAGTCGGTGGTGGCGATGAGGCGCTTCTGGCGGACGAGCGCGGTGACGTCGGCGGTCGGCACGTCCTGGATGTAGGAGCGGCCGCGATTGAGCTGCTGGACTCGCTGCTCGTCGATGTCGATGCCGTGCACCTCGAAACCGGCCTGGGCCAGCTCCACGGCGAGCGGCAGTCCGACGTAACCCAACCCGATGACGGCGAGGCGTGCGGTGCGGTTCTCGAGGCGCTGTTCGAGGATCTGCGCGGGAGTCTTGGTACGAGCGGACTTACGTGGGGTGGGCATAGGGCCGAGGACCGTAACAAAGCGCCGCGAGCCGCGCCAGCCACGCGCTCCATCGCGCTCCATCGCGACGCATTCACCGTCGCGCGGGTCTCGCGACCGGAGCTTGCCGACCGATAACTCGCTCTCCCGTGCATCACCTCATGACAGCGTGACTTTACAAGCTTTAGACTTGAGCGTCGCGAGGGCGCCCACGCACGATTGCCCTTGACCGTCCGCGGGTGGTTGGGGAGAATTCATGTCGCGAGGCGTCCTGTCTTCGATGGTGCCCCGCGGCCCGACCCCCTTGGACTCGATCTGGACGTGCCGTCGCGTTCCGGGGACCCCTCGGACCGCGACACGCGCGGATGGGTGCCTCCCTCTTTTTCCCCCGCGGGCGTTCTTCGCTACTCTGCGTGTGTGAGTACCGCCCCGCATCCGGACCGCCTGGTCCGCTATGTCGCCGATGGGATCCCCCGCTACGGGCTCGACCGCGGGGATCACCTGCTTCGCCTTTCGGCGCCGCCGTGGCGCGACGGTCAGCCCACCGGCGAGCGGGACGATCCGGGCATCCCAAGGCTCGCGCCTTGTGAGCCTTCCAAGATCATCTGCATCGGGCTCAACTATATCGGACACGTGAAGGAGAGCCTCACCGTGGCGGCCGGGACGCAGTCGCCCCCGGCGGAGCCGATGTTCTTCTTCAAACCCCCCAGCGCCGTTCTGGCGCCCGACGCGAGCATCGTCAAGCCCGCGGGTGTGGAACGCCTCGACCCGGAAGGGGAGATGGCGCTCGTCATGGGCCGGCGTGCCCGGCGCGTGAGCGAGGGCGAGGCGCTCGCCCACGTCGCCGGCGTGACCTGCTTCAACGACGTGAGCGTCCGCGACTGGCAGAAGTCTGACGGGCAGTGGTCGCGCGCCAAGGGCAGCGACACGTTCGCGCCGTTCGGGCCGTGCATCGCGCTCGGGCTCGACCCGCGTGACCTGGCGCTGGAGCCGCGCGTCAACGGCGCGGCGCGCCAGCAGGCGCGCACTTCGGGGATGCACTTCGGCCCGGCGTTCCTCGTGAGCTGGCTGTCGCGCCACGTCACGCTCGAGCCAGGGGACGTCATCGCCACGGGCACGCCGGCGGGCATCGCGCCGATCGAGCCGGGCGACGTGGTCTCGGTGACCGTCGAGGGCGTTGGAACGCTCACGAACCCGGTCGAGGCAGCGGCTCCGTGAACAACGAACTGCTGGTCGTGAACGCCAGGGTCTGGTCGGGCTCGCCTCTCGCGGCGGACGCTGTGCTAATGCGAGACGCCCGCGTGGCCGCCGTGGGCCGGCGTGCCGCGCTCGAGTCCCAGGCGCCTTGCGCCACCATGCTCGACGCCGCGGACGCCACGGTCACGCCCGGCCTCGTGGACGCGCACCTGCACCTCGTCCCGTGGGCGCAGGCGCGGCGGCAGCCCGATCTGCGTGGCGCACGCACCCGCGCGGCCGCACTGGCCATCGTGCGCGCAGCGCTGGACGCGCTGCCAAAGGGGATCACGCCGCTCGTGGGACGCGGCTGGGACGAGAGCGAGTGGGAGTCCCCACCCGATCGTTCGGCCCTCGATGCGCTCGCGCCCGAGCGGCCGGTGCTGCTGCATCGTCACGACTTCCATGCGCTGTGGGTGAACTCGGCCGCACTTCGCGCAGCGGGCGTCGGCCGGAAGTCCGCCGACCCGCTGGGAGGACGTTTCGAGCGCGACGCTGCGGGGGAGCCGAACGGCCTCGTGCGCGAGCACGCCGTGCTCGCGTTCCACGCGCTCGAGCAGCAGGCAGGCCCCGCGCCTGACGACGTGCTGCTCGACGAGGCCGCCGCGGCGCTGCATGCCGAGGGCGTGACCGGCGTGCACGACTTCCAGCGGAACCACGACGACTGGCTGCGCATGCGCGCGCTGGCGGGGCGCCGCCGATTGCGCGTGCTGCAGCACGTGGGGCCCGAACAGTTGCGCGACGCCACCGCGCTGGGCCTTCGCGGTGGGGCCGGCGACGAGTGGTTCCGCACCGGCGCGCTCAAGCTGTTCGCCGATGGCACGCTCGGCTCGCGCACGGCGGCGATGCTCGAACCCTATGACGATGGGCCCGGGCGCGGCATGCTGATGCAGAGCCGCGCGGAGCTCGCCCGCGCGGTCGGCGAAGCGGCGGCGGCGGGATTCTCGATCGCGATCCATGCCATCGGGGATGCCGCGGTCCGCCATGCGCTCGACGCAATCGAACCGCACCGCGCCGCACTCGGGCGGTTGTCGCTCCCGCCACGCATCGAACACGTGCAGTTGCTGGATGACGCCGACCTGCCGCGCTTCACGGCACTCGGTGTGGCAGCGAGCATGCAGCCGCAGCACGCCGCCACCGACGCGGCGGTGGCGAGGCGCGCGTGGGGGACACGCTGTCGCGCGGCCTATCCGTGGCAGGCGCTGCTCGCGGCCGGCGTGCCGCTGGCGTTCGGCTCGGACGCGCCCGTTGAGCCGCCGCTCGCCCGGCTCGGCCTGGCGTGCGCCGTGGAGCGACTCACGGCGGACGGCCTGCCGTTCGAGCCGGCGCAAGCGATCGCGCTCGACGACGCGCTCCACGCCTACACCGCGGGTGCAGCACGGCTCGCGGGCGGCGGACTCGGCGGAAGCGTGCTCGAACCGGGCGCGCCCGCCGACCTCGTGCTCTGGGATCGCGACCTGCACAGCGCCGGTCCCGGGGGGCTCGCCGACGCCCGTCCGCGGTTCACGGTGCTTGCGGGCGAAATCGTGTATGACTCCGGGGAGCGAGCGGCCGGCGGCGCTCGGAGCCTCCCCTCCGCCGGCTCCTCGCGGGAGACGAGCGCATGAGCGTGAACTACGCTGAGATCACCGACGCCGAACTCGTGGATATCACCCAGGCCGGGGACAACCGCGCCTTCGACGAGCTCGTGCGCCGCTATCGCGACCGCGTGTACCGCCTGTGCACGAAGATCCTGCGCCAGGAGGACGACGCCGCCGAAGCGCTGCAGGATGCGTTCCTGTCCGCGTACCGGGGTCTGCCCAAGTTCAAGCGCGAGTCGCGTTTCTCCACCTGGCTCTACCGCATCGCCACGAACGCCAGCCTGATGAAGCTGCGCCGCCGGCGCGAGGGGCATGTGTCCTACGAGCAGTCGCAGGGCAACAACGCCGACGCGGAGCCGCTCGCGATCGCCGACTGGTCGTCGCAGCCGCTCGAGGAGTTGCTCGACTCCGAGACGCGCGAAGTGCTCGGACGCGAAGTGGACCTGCTGCCGGCGAACGAGAAGGAGGTGTTCGTGCTCCGCGACATCATGGAGCAGTCGAACGCCGACGTGGCCGAGGAACTGGGATTGAGCGTGGCCGCGGTGAAGTCGCGCCTGCACCGGGCACGCCTGCACCTGCGCGATCGCATGAACCGCTACTTCCGCGACCGCCTCCCCCGTCCGCCCGGCGGCTCGTGAGCGCGACCGGCCCGAGTCAGTGGCGGGCGGCCCACACGAGCAGGCCCAGGGCCAGCACGACGCGATACACGGCGAAGACGCCGAAGCCAGTGCGTCGCAGCATGCCGAGCATGAACTGGATGGCGATGAAGCTGAACACCGCCGAGCTCGCCATGCCGATGAGCAGCGTGCTCACCGGGACCTGGCTGAGCAGCCCGCGGGACTTGAGCAGCCCCGTGTACAACACCGCGGCGAGCGTGATCGGCGTGCTGAGCAGGAACGAGAAGCGCGCCGAGGAGACGCGCGACAGGCCCGCCAGCCGGCCCGTGGTCATGGTGATGCCCGAACGCGACACTCCCGGGACCAACGCGAGCGCCTGGGCAAGTCCCACCGCCAGCGAGGTGCCCCAGCCGGGGAGTCGGCGGTCGCTCGAGCGAGCCGTGAAGCGGTCGGCCGCCCAGAGCACGATGCCGAACACGAGCAGCATGCAGGCCTGGAGCGGCACGGAGCGCAACTGGTCGGCCGCGTCGCCGAGGAGCTTGCCGGCGATCAGGGCGGGGATCGTGCCGACCACGATCATGCCGAACAACTGGCGTGCCTCGGAGCGGCGCGTGGGGTCGGAGGTGAACCCGTCGCGGATCATGCGCAGCCAGTCGTCGAGGAACGCCACCACGAGCGCCAGGAGCGTGCCGGCGTGCATGGCCACGTCGAATGCCACGCCCACGTACGGCCAGCCGAGCACGGTCGGCACGAGGTACAGGTGGGCGCTGCTCGAGATCGGCAGCAATTCCGTGATTCCCTGGACCGCTCCCAGGACGAAGGCCTGCACCGGCGTGAGCACGGCGTCCGACACAAGGAAGGCGAGCATGGCGCGGGAAGCTAGCACGGCGAATCGTCCACCGCGAGGCCCGGAGGCCGGGGATGGCTGAGGGACCCGAGCCCACGGGGCTCGCGGCGACTCGCGCCGGCGTCGTCGAACCGCCGGGGGAGGCCGCAGTGGCGAGCCAGGTCGGCAAGGTGAGCGCGGCCACGTTCCTGTCGCGCGTGCTGGGGTTGGTGCGCGACCAGGTGTTCGCGGCGCTGTTCGGCGCTGGCACCGCCGCTGACGCGTTCAACATGGCGTTCCGCGTGCCGAACCTGGTGCGCGACCTGTTCGCCGAGGGGGCGATGAGCGCGTCGTTCGTTCCCACGTTTACGCAGTGGCGCGCGAAGCACGGCGACGAGGCGGCGTGGGCGCTGGCGCGACAGCTCATGTCCACACTGCTCGCGGTGCTGTTGGCGCTGTGCGCGCTGGGCTGGGTGTTCGCGCCGCAGATCGTCGGTCTCATGGCCGGTGGTTTCGACCAGGTGCCGGGCAAGCTGGACCTCACCGTGTTGCTCACGCGCGTCATGCTTCCGTTCCTGCCCGCGGTGGCGTTGGCCGCGGCCGCCATGGGCATGTTGAATGCGCGCGGCGTGTTCTTCCTTCCGGCGCTCGCGCCCGCGCTCCTGAACGTGGGCATGATCGTGTTCGGGCTGGCGCTCTTCCCCGTGTGCCGGGCCTGGGGCTGGCCGGTCATCACCGCCATGGCCGCGGGCGTCGTGCTGGGCGGCGTGCTGCAGTTCGCCTGCCAGTTGCCCGCGCTCGGCCGGCTGGGGTTCCGCTGGCGGCTCGAGTGGCCCACGTGGCATCCCGGCGTGCGCCAGGTCGCGCTGCTCATGCTGCCCGCGACGGTCGGGCTCGCGGCGACGCAGCTCAACATCTTCGTCAGCCAGGCCATCGCCGCGAGCTTCCGGGAGGGCAGCGTGTCGTGGCTCCAGTACGCCTTTCGCCTGATGCAGCTGCCGATCGGGCTGTTCGGCGTGGCGGTCGCGACCGTGAGCCTGCCGGCACTGTCACGCGCGGCGGTGCGCGGCGACGTGCCGGGCGTGCGCGCGACGCTCTCCGAATCGGTCCGGCTCGTCTTCCTGCTCACCGTGCCTTCGGCGCTGTTCCTCGCCGTGCTGGCGCGTCCGGTGATCGCGCTGTTGTTCCAGCACGGCCGCTTCAACGCCGGCGACACGTTCGCGACCGGCGACGCGCTGGTGATGTACTGCATCGGCCTGCCCGCATTCGCGGCCGTGGGAATCTTCACGCGCGCGTTCTACTCACTGGGCGATACACGCACCCCGGTGCGCGCGACGTTCGTGGCCGTGGGCGTGAACCTCGTCCTGAACCTGCTGTTCGTGGGCCCGCTCGCCAGCCTCGGCCTCGCCCATCGCGGCCTCGCCCTGGCCACGTCGGTGACCAGCCTCTTGAACCTGGCCCAGCTCGCCTGGCGCCTCCGAACCCGCCTCGGCGGCGTGGACGGCAGGCGCCTCCTCCGATCCCTGGCGAGAATCACCCTGGCCAGCACGATCCCCGCCGCCCTGATCCTGCTTGCCATCACCGCCGCCGGCGACATCTCCGCCCAGCCCGTGCTGCTGAGAGCCGCGGTAGTGGCCGCCTGCGGCGTTGGCGGCCTCGCAGTTCTAGCGCTGACGCTGAGGCTCTTCCGCGTCGAGGAGCTGGCAATGCTCAGCGAAGTGACAAGGTCCGTGCGGGCAAGGTTCGGCCGCCGCTGACAGCCGCCTGCGGCTCCCTTCCGCTGTCGAACCATGGGAAGCCGATGCCGTGGTGTCCGGCGAAAGCAGGCCGAGGCTCACCCCGCCTGTCCATGCGTCCGCCAAAGCCTCGGGAACACCAGGAACGCCCGAAGTCGCCCCGGCCGCCAGAGCACCGAGACCACTTCCAACGCCAGCCACCCTCCGTACGCGTAACACATGATCGTCCGCCAATCCGGCACCACGAATTGCACGCACCAGAACAGCAGCAATCCCAGCGCCTCGTACGCCTGGAAGTTGAAGTTCGCCAGCAGCACCACGCCCAGCGCGCCCTGCAGCAGCGTGAGCACCACCTCGGTCCGATGCTCCCCGAGCGGGATCGCGGCCGGGTGGCCCAGCGACATCG
>JANNKI010000552.1:0-18651 GCA_031396225.1 bacterium
GCGCTAGCGGCAGGAGTGCGGCGAACGCCACGCCCACCACGAACCCCGCGAGCATGCGGGCGCGGAGCCGCAGCACCAACGGAAACACGAGCAGCCCCGCCGACATCTTGAGCGCGGCGGCGAGCCCCAGTGCGATGCCGCGACCGGGCGATCCCGTGTCCACCGCGGCACGCAGCGCAAGCGAGCAGAGCCACAGCAGCAACAGGTTCGACTGACCGAGCGCCAGGTTGTCGTGCGCGAGCCCCGCGAGCGGGAGTGCCGCGAGCACCAGCGTGCGCGGGCGCGGGCGCACTCCTACCGCGCGCAACGTGGTCAAGAGCTCGCGCGCCGCGAGTACCAGGCACGCGACGTTAACGGCGTACCAACCGGCTGCGGCCACGGGCAGTGGCAGGAGAGCGAAAGGGACGAGCAGCAGCGCGAACCACGGCAGGTAGACGTAGCCGTGGAGTCCCGAGCCCACGTCGTAGGGCGACCGCCCCGCCAGCAGGTCGCGCGCGGCCTGCCAGTAGATCGGAAAGTCGTTGCCGTCTCGCACCTGCTTGCGGACGGCGCCCAGCCCCAGGGCGATCAGCGCGACCAACACAAGCCCGAGTGCGACGCGGCGCGCGGCGGTGCGTTCGTGCCAGCGTGCGGGCGTCGCGGCCGGGGCCACGCCGGGGCTCAGGCCGCGGTCAGGAGCAGCGGCGCGCCCTTGGTGACGACGAGCGTGTGCTCGAAGTGCGCGGCGAGCGAGCCGTCGCGCGTGCGGATCGTCCAGCCGTCGTCGTCCTCGACCAGGTCGCCGCTCCCGGCCGCGATGATGGGCTCGAGTGTCACGACCAGCCCGTCCGTGAGCCAACCGCGCGCTTCGGGGTCGGGCCAGTTGGGCATCATCGGCTCCTCGTGGATGGTGCGGCCGATGCCGTGCCCCTGCAGCAGCCGTACCACCGAGAAGCCCTGCCGCGACACCTCGGCCTCGACCACGCGCCCCACGTCCATCGCGCGCCGTCCGTGGCGAACCGCGCGCAACGCCTGCTTGAGCGCCCGCTCGGCGCACGCGACGAGCCGCCTGGCGCTCTCGGACGTGCGGCCCACCGGCACGGTGACGCAGGCGTCGGCCATGTAACCCTTGAGCTCGGCGGTCACGTCCAGTTTCACCAGGTCACCTTCGGCAAGCCGGCGCGTGGCGGACGGGATACCGTGCACGATCTCATCGTTGACGCTGATGCACGTGAGCCCCGGGAACTCGTACACCAACTGCGGCGCCGAGCGCGCGCCGGCCGCGGCGAACACGAGAGCCGCCACGTCGTCGAGCTCGGCCGTGGTGATGCCGGGTGCAACCGCCGCGCGCATGGCCGCGAGCGTGTCGCGCACCACCGCACCCACGGCCTTCATGCCGGCCAGGTCCTGCTCGGTCTCGATGGACATGGGAGGCAGCGTGCCTGCGGGGCCGGGGCGGTGCAAGTGAGACGGGCCGGAGCGCCTGCGCGCCCCGGCCCGTTCTTGCTGCTTGTTACCGCTTAGTTCTTCGTCGAGTCCGCCGGTGCCACGGGGGCTGCCGGGGTCGTCTCGTTCTGCTGGAGCAGTCGGCGACGCTCGATCTCCTTCTTCAGCACGTCCTTGTTCGTCACCACGAACTCGACGCGGCGGTTCTTGGCCCAGTTGAGTTCGCTCGTGTTGGGCACGATCGGCTTGGTCTTGCCGTAGCCCCTCACGGTGAACTGGTTGGCACCCAGGGCCGGGAACTTGCCCGTCAGGTAAGCCCGCACCGACTCGGCGCGTGCGCCGGAGAGCTTCAGGTTGTGCGCCGCCGAACCGCGCGCGTCGGTATGCCCGCCGATCTCGAGCTTGAGTTGCTGCCAGCGGCTGAGCAACGTACCGACCGCGTCGAGCGTCGGGTAGCTGTCGGGCAGGATGTCCGCCTTGTTCGTCTCGAAGTTCACGTTCTGCAGGCGGATCATGCCGGTGTCGAGCAACTCGGTCTCCCGCTCGGTCACCTCGATGGGGCAGCCCTTCGAGTCCACCTTGAGGCCGGCGGGCGTCTCGGGGCAGGCGTCGAGGCCGTCGAACACACCGTCACCGTCGGAGTCCTTGGGGCAGCCCTTCTCGTCCACGACCGCGCCCCTGGGTGTGCCGGGGCACTGGTCCAGGCCGTCCAGCACGCCATCGCCGTCAGCGTCGCTCGGGCAGCCCTTCGCGTCCACCGTCGCGCCCTTGGGGGTGTCGGCGCAGGCGTCGAGGCCGTCGAACACGCCATCGCCGTCAGCGTCGCTCGGGCAACCCTTCGCATCCACCGTGGCGCCCTTGGGCGTGCCTTCGCACTGGTCCAGGCCGTCGAACACGCCGTCCCCGTCGGTGTCGAGCGGGCAGCCGGTCGCGTCCACCCGGGCGCCGGTGGGCGTGCCAGGGCACTTGTCCGTCTTGTCGGGCACGCCGTCGCCGTCGGTGTCGCGCGGAGTGCCGCCCAGCGCGAACGTGAGGCCGGCGCCGAGGATGATGTTGTGCAGATGGTCGGACGGCCCGGTGTTGTTCAAGGGCTTGAACGACACGTCGCGCGCTTCGAAGCGCAGGCCCACGTTGTCGGTCATCCACAGCTTCACGCCGCCGCCGAACTCGATGGTGCCGGTCTCGACCTTGTCACCCGCCGCGGGCTTGGCCCGCGACAGGCCGCCGCCCACGAACAGGTACGGGCCACCCCAACGACCCTTGGCCGGCGACAGCACGAGGTTGCCGCTCGCGTGCATCCAGTCGAAGTCGCGGCCGCTCGGGATGTCCTCGGTCGTGGGCGAGAACCCGCCCGCCGCCTCGAGCCCGATCCAGGAGCTCGACTGCCACGCCAGCCGGGCACCCACGTGCAGGTCGTCGGTGACGGGCAGGTTGCTGCCGGGGAAGCGCAGCCTGCCGTCGAAAATGGTGAAGCCGCCGAACGGCGTGAACTCCCAGTGCGATCCAAGGGGCTCGGCCACGGCGACGCCCGCCGCGAGCAGCGCGGCCAGAGCGAGCGGGGCGAACCAAAGGCGATGGCGCATCTCATTCTCCTTGCACGTAAGCGAAAGCCCGGTCACGGGCAGCCGACCCGCTCGGCTCGCGGTCCATGAATCGTCCAAGCTTGGGCACGCCGGAATAAGGGCGCGAAGGCCGGGAGCCTAAGCGGGCCGGGGTGAAGCGTGCAAGGCGCGCAGCGAAACCCGGATCGCGAGCTTCGCGATCCGGGCGCCGATCACTTCCAGAGCTTCTCCCACCAGGCGGCGGGGGTGTGGGGCGTGAGCGATTCGCCGGCCGCGAGCCAGGCCCTGCCCACGCCCATGCGGGTGCGAATGCGATCGAGCGGCCATCCCGTGAGAGAAGCCAGCGCGTTCGCCTCGCGTGCGCGGCGCGCGGGCAGGGACTGGCGGTAGACGTTCGCCGCTTCACAGCGGGCGTCCCCTCTCCACTCGTTGCGCACGATCACGCGGCACTGGAAGTTCGAGCGATCGGCCGTCACCTGCATCACGAGGTCCTCCGGGAACGACTCGCGATCGTAGCGCGCGTGCAGCCGCGTCACGAACACGCTCGGGTTGGGTTCGTCCAGCCACCACACCCCCAGCGCCTGCTGCTCCGCTCGCGTGAGTGCGGGGGAAGGGCACGGATCGCACCAGGTCATGTCCCACGCGTACTCGGTGAACACGACGCCCATGCCGTTCCGCTCCACCAGTCGATCGAACGCCGCACGCCAGACGCCCGCGAAGTCGCCCTTCACGAACGCGGGCACCTCGACCGCCTCGGGGAGCCGCACGCTGCGGTAGTTCACGGGCTCCACGCGACCCGCGCGCGTGACCGCGTACACGAACAGCTCCTGGGGGCCGTTCGCATTGGCCATGCCGAGCCGCACCGGCAGCATGAAACGAGGGGATTCATAGGCGATCTGCAACGGGCGCAGCTGCGTGAGCCCGCGCGCGGCGCGCCGACGAAGATCCACCTTGGCCACGAAGAACTTCATGCCTTGTTGCAGGTAGCTGTGCACCACGCGCTCGGCCTGAGCCGGCACCCGGTAGCCGTGCTTCCCGAGCCAGCGCAGCAGGGCCCCGCTGTCGTCGGCGGACAGGATGAGCACGTCGTACTCGTCCACCTCGTAGCGCGCCTCGATCCGGACGGACTTCTCGGCGGTCACTCCCAGGGACATGGCGGCGCCGTCGAAGGACGATTTGGCCGCGCCGGCGCGCCCACTCCGGAGGTGTCGCTCGGCCTCGGGACAAGGATCCGGATCATGATATTCGACCAGGCGCGGCGCCGAATAGGCGTCGAGCTTGGCGACGAGCGACGAGTCGCCCACGTGGATCTGGCCGCGCTTGAGCACCACCGGCACCGGCACGACCAACGCGAATTCCTTCGGGTCGCCTTCGTAGTCGCTGGCCAGCGTGAGCACCGTGCGGTCGCCGTCTCGCACGAGCGCGACCTGCGAGCGGTGATTGAACAGCTTGGATTCGCCACTCGCGAGATAGACCCCGCAGAATGCCTGCACCGCCTCAAGCGGTGCGCACACCGCCAACACCGCGAGTTGCACCGAGAACACCGGACTTCGCATGACCGACCTCCTGGGATAGTGCGCCCTTCCCTGGCGCGGACCACTCGAACGCGCCGCCCGACAACCAGCGATCGAGTAACGGGACGAACAGCGAACAGGCCGCGAGAGACCACAGCAGCCCGTTGGTGCGGTACAGCACGTACTGCACGAACCCGGCGCCGAACGCGACCAGGCACGCGAAGACCACGCGGCCCACGCGCGAATCGGGGGTAGTCTTCGGATCCGAGATCATGTGGAACGCGAACAGCGCCAGCGAGCCGCTCTCGAGCTGGTGGAGCGGAGCGGCCCACGGCTGGCCCACCCAGGCGGCGCGCCCGAACAGCACCGCGACCCAGGCGGCGAGAAAGGCGAACGTCACGTCGCTGCGCGCGGAGCGGTGCACCACCAGGCTTCCGAACCCCGCAACACCGAACGCGAGCGCCAGGTGATGCCCCCACTGGGACGGCGAAACCCACACCGGCGCGCCCGCGAGCAGCAGCAGCACGATCGCACCGTTGGTGGGATTGAGGAGGTGCTTGTGCCCGCGGCCATCCGCGCGGGGCACGCGAAGGACGAACTTGCTGCCCACCGCGATCAGCGCCGCGAGCCCCATCCATGCCGGGTGCCGGGCGCGAAGCAGGAGGCACAGCGACAGGCCGCTGATGAGCGCGCTTCGCCACTCGTAAGGCGGCGGCGGGGAGCTCTCCGCCGGCGCGAAGTGCCCCACCAGGCGCGGGACCAGCCACTGCCCGACGAGCGCGCCCACCAGCGTGACCGCGACGTGCGAGAGCGGGAGATCGAAACCGAAGCGCAGCAACCCCAGCACCAGCAGCGTGAACAGCGCCACGAGCTGATAGGCGCGGGGATCGCGCGCGCTTCTCGCTGCCGGGTCGCTGCGGCCCCTCGGTGACAGGCTGCGAAGGAACAGGGTGACGGAGCGCGGGGACATGCGGCGAATACGCCGGGCTCGACGCGACTATTCCACGGAATGCGCGGACGCGGCCCCCCGGCAGAAGCCACGCCGGAAGACCGATCGCCGGAGGAGCGCTAGACCGCGCTGCCGCAGTGCTTGCACTTCCTGGCGTCGACCAGTACGGACTCCCTGCACTCGGGGCACGTCTTGTAGGCGGGTGCGGTCACGGCCGGGGCCGGCTTCACCAGCATCTTGGTAAGCCACTTGATCACCAGGGCGATGATGATGAAGTCCACGAACGTACCGAGGAACGTGCCCGCCTTGATCGCGTTCACCACCTCGCCAACGTCGTTCCGCCTGAGCACGATCTGGGCATCGCGCCACGAGCCCCCGGGGATGACCATGGAGATCAGCGGCATGAGCACGTCGCTGGTGAGCGAGCCCACGACTTTGCCGATCGCGCCGCCGATGATGACGCCCAAGGCGAGCGACATGGCGTTCAGGCCTGCGAGCATGGACACGAGCCGCTTGAGCATGGAGCACCTCAGGGAAGGACGGCCGCGCTGCGGCGGAAACGCTGGGCTCAGAAAGTCGTCTGGACCTGGATGAAGCCCTTGTCGTGGATGAACGCCACTTCGTAGCGCTCCCGATCGAACTCCACACCCTCCACAAGCTGCACCCGCACGCGTCCGAAGCGCTTCTGCAGCGCCAGGAACGCCCGCGTCTCGACGCGCGTGCCCCACGTTGACACAGGCGCTCGACCAACGTCCACCACCGTCACGCGATTGCGCATGAACCCCACGCGCGCGTTCATATCGAACGGAGCGCGGAACGCGCCCTCGACCATCGGCATGCGGTCAATCACACCAAGTGTGGCGTTGCTGAGCGGTGGGCGCCACACCTGCGTGCGTTCCTGATAGAAGTAGCGGAGCGTCACCCGGCCGTGGCGACCCAGGTGCCGCGTCAACGCGCCTTCGGCGCGCCAGCGACGCCGGTAGGAGTGATGATCCCCGGGTACGGCCTCCCAAGACTCACTGCTGGACGCCTGCACCTGTTCGAACGCCAGCTCCGCGGTGGTGGCGCCGAAACGCTGCGCGATACTGGCGTCGTGCTTCACACCCCACAGCGCGACACGGCGACGCTCGGCCGGGTCGCGCGTGTCGAACCGCTTGACCGAGGGCGTTAGCCATTTGCCAGCTACTTCCACGTGTGGGCCCCGGCCGCGCCATGCCAGGCGCAGCGCCGGTTCGAACGGGTGGCGCTCGTAAGGCTCGCTCTCGTCGCCCACGCGCGTCTGGCGCATGGACCACAGTTTGTTGAACACGTCCTCCAGGCCCATCACCGCCTGGACGTGAAGCGACGACGTGCGACGTCCGCCGTCCCAGAGCAGGGCGACATCCTGGCGGCTCTTGTCGAACGTGGGCCGGATCCGCACGCCCCACAGGCCGGCGCGAGGCACCGGGAAGCGCAGGTCGAATTGCGTCCAGCCGTACACCGCCTCGTCGTCGGACACCTCGCGGATGCCGAGGTCCATGTAGGTGGAGTCGCCCATGGGTACGCGCAGCTTGAGCTCGTGGTCCAGGTACCACTGCCCCGACGTGAAGCAGCCCTGTGCTGTCCGAAACCCGCTCGGCGAGAACTCCCACTCGTCACGCCATTCGATGGGCTGGCGGACGAGCACGTGATCGAGGAGATTCTCGTCGTCCTCCTCCTGTCGGCCCACGTCGAGCGTGCTGAACTCCTCGTAGCTCGCGACGGCCGTCGAGCTGAGTCCAGCGAGCAGCAGCGACGCGAGACACGCGCCGAGTGGCAGCGCGAGCGCAAGGCGTGGGCGCGGTGAGCGCATCAGGCGCGCGCGGGCGTGGGGGCGCCGTGCGAGGCGGCGCGCGCCACGAACGCGCGGGCGCGCGCTTCGATCTCGTCGAAGCGGCCCGCCAGCGCCAGCGCGGGGTCGGCGAGCGCACCGCCGATGCCGCACGCCACGCAGCCAGCGGCGAAGAACGACCCGATGTTGTCGAGGTTCGTGCCGCCCGCGGCGAGCATGGGAATGTGCGGGAGGGGATCGCGAATGATCTTTATATATTCGTGGCCTCCGGCCACGCCCACGGGGTAGACCTTCACCAGGTGCGCCCCGCTCTCGGCGGCGTGCAGGATCTCGCCGGTGGTGTAAGCACCGGGGCAGTAGAACACGCCCGACTCGCGCGCCACGCCTGACACGGCGGCCGAGACGTTGGGCGCGACCAGGAAGCGCGCGCCGGCCGCGAGCGCGTCGTGCGCCTCGCGGCTGGTGAGCACCGTGCCCGCGCCCACCACCACGCCGGGGTGAGCGTCGGCCACGAGTTGTCGCATGACCGCCGGCGCGTCGGGCACGGAGTAGGTGACCTCGACCAGCGCGATACCGCCGCGGATGACCGCGCGCGCCGCCTCGAGCGCCGCGTCGGCCCGGGCGGCGCGGATCACCGCCACCAGCCGATGCGTGCGAACCGCCGCGAACACCGTGGCCGCATCGTGTGTGGGCTTGGTCATGGCGCGGGACTCTACGCGCGGCGCCGGAGTGCGTCCACCGCACCGGCGTGCTGTGGCATGATGGCGCGACACCACCTCCGAGCCCCGGGAGAATCCCGCGCATGGACACTCCGCGCCGCAGGTCCCGCTTCTTCATCTGGGCGTGGATCGTCGCCACGCCGATCGTGCTGTTCGCCCTTGCCTGGGGCGCGCTCGCGCTGCTGATGCCACGCGAGCGCGCCACGAAGCTCGTGCGCGAGCATCTGGCGAAGAGCCTCGAGCGCGACGTGCGCTTCGAGCAGGTGTCGCCGTCGCTCTGGCCTCCCGTGCGGCTGGCCGTGCGGCGGTTCGAGTTGGCCGAGCCGGGCGGGTTCGAGCGTGGCGTCGCGTTCTCGGCGGCCTCGATCGACCTCGATCTGGACGTGCTGGCGCTGTTCGGCCGGCGCGTGACGGTGCGGCGCCTGTCGCTCGACAGTCCGGCGCTCCACCTGCTCCTGCGCGCCGACGGCACCACGAACCTGGATGGCCTGGGCGCCAAGCCAGCGCCCGGCGCGCCGGCACGGTCACCGATCGACCTGGATGTGCGCGAGTTCAACGTGCGGGACGGCCGCGTGCTGTTGGACGACTTGCGCGCCGCGCGGCGCACGTCGTTCAACGTGGCCACGCGCATGCGACTCACCGCCGATCAGGGCGGCACACGGTTCGCGACCAGCGGCGAGACCGTGCTGTCGGGACTGGCGTTCGGGCCGCTCAGCGCCGAGCGCGCGAGCGACTTGCAGCAGAGCCTGGCGAAACTCGAATGGCGCCTGCGCCACCAGGGCAACTACGACGGCAAGGTCCAACGCCTGGCGCTCGAGGAGCTGGCGCTCGACCTTGGTAGCACGAAGCTCGCGCTCTCGGGGCTCGTGGACAGCGTGGGCCCGCGCGCGCGCTACGACTTGAAGGCCCGAGGCAGCGACGTGGACCTGGCGCAGGTGCTGCAATGGCTGTCGGTGGCGGACGCCCAGGCGGTGAAGGGCCTGTCGGGCCGGGGGCGACTGGCGTTCGACGTGGCCGCACGGGGGACCGCGGTGGCCGGTGCACTTCCGCGACTCACAGGCGTGTTGACTCTAAAGGACGCGGCGTTTCGATACAGCGGCGCCGCCGCCGAGGTGACGGGGTTGTCGCTCACGGCGAACTTCCGCCCCGACACGGTGTTCATCCCGAACGTGCGCGCGACCATCTCGGGCCAGCCCGTGGCGGCGCGCCTCCTGGCGTGGCACTTCGCCGACCCCATCGTGGACTTCGCCGTGCGAGGTGATGTGGACCTGGCCGCGGTGGCGCCCATGCTGGTTCCCGCGAACACCCGGGTCGGCGGGCGCGCAGCCGTGGACCTGCGCGGCCGCGGCCGCGCGGCGGACCCCGGCGCCCTGGCGCTCGCGGGCATCGCTGATCTGCGCAACGTGAGCGTGGAACGCGCCGGGCTCCCGAAGAAGGTGGAACAGGTGAACGGTCGCGTGGAGTTCTCGCCGCAGCGCGCGGCCATCCGGCAGCTCTCGGCCAAAGCCGGGCAGTCGTCGTACACGATTGACGCCACGGTCACGCGTCCGTTCGCACTGCTCTCCGAGCCCGGCAAGGTGGCGCCCGCCGACGTGGAGTTCACGTTCCGCTCGCAGTACCTCGACCTGGCCGAGCTGCTACCCACCACGCCCGGCGCGCCGTTCCTGCCCAACGCGCGCGGCACCGGCCGTGTGACCATCGACCGGTTGAAGCAGGGCAAGCTCGACGTCGCGGCTTTCCAGGCCGACGTGAAGCTCTCGCCCGCCGCGCTCGAGTCACCGCGGTTCGCGCTGCAGGGCTACGGCGGCAGCGTCACGGGCGACGCCTCCTTCGACCTGCGCGACACGCGGAAGCCCGCGTATACCGTGCACGCCGCGGTGGACAAGGTGAAGGCCGACGCGATCATGAGCATCTGGACGCCGGTCAAGGACCTGCTCGCGGGCACGCTCAGCACGAACCTCACGTTCTCGGGCGCGGGCCAGACGCCGGACGACCTGAAACGCACGCTCACCCTGGTCGGACTCGCCGCCCTCACCGACGGCCGGCTGGGCCCGGGCCCGGCACTCGCGGCCGTGGCGCAGTTCGTGAAAGTGCCGAAGGTCAAACAACTCGACTTCGCGAAGCTCGAGCTGCCGTTGCGGATCGAGCACGGCCGCGTGGTGACCGACCCGGTCACGCTGAACGGCCCGAACGGCGAGTGGCGGCTGGCGGGCGCGGTGGGCTTCGACGGCGCGCTCGACTACGCGGTGAGCGTGACGCTGCCGCCGGCCGCGGTGGAAGCGCTGGGCGCGCGCTCGGCGCTGGCGGCGGGCGCGTTGTCCGACCCGCAGGGCCGCGTGCTGCTGGACCTGCGCGTGACGGGCTCGGCCAGATCTCCACGCGTGAGCTGGGACACGAACGCGATGCGCGCTCGGCTGGCGGGGCGGGCTTCAGCAGCGTTGGCGGATCAACGGAACAAGCTGGCGGAGGACGCGAAACAGGCGGCACGACAGGCATTGCTCGACAGGCTCGGGGCGCCGCGGGATTCGACGGCCCCGCGCACGCCGCTGACGCCTGGGGCGGCCCGGGACTCGATTCGCTCGGCGGCGAAGGGGCTGCTGAAGGATTTCTTCGGACGGAAGGCGGCTCCTGCTCCTCCTCCCGCTCCGCCTCCTGCTCCGACTCCGGCGGTCACGGATACCACGCCGCACTGAGGCGGAGAGCGGCACGCAGCGAGGTGGACGCAGGTCGGACCGACGAATTCGCGTGACGCGATTCCGGTGGCGATCGTCCGCGCCCTCGATGCCCTCGATGCCCTGATCGCCCAGCTCGAGAGTGCCAAGTTCGCGGAGCGCGATCCCCGGCGTGAGGCCCGGGGCAAGCTCTCGAGAGACTAGCGAGATCCCGTCGGTACGGACTCCGTTGCAGTCGTGTGGTCCAACTCCTCGACGAACGCGCGCAGGAGGTCCGCGGCGCCTCTTGCGGTGAGTTCGGTGGCGTCGGCCTCGCCAAGCTCCGTCCAGCGCTCCAGCACGGAGCGGATGCGCGTGGCGCTCGCGGTGTCGCGGCCATGGGCTCGCATCGTGGCGGCGGCCCAGGCGCCGAGCCACGCAGGGTCCGGCGCGCCATCGCCTGGGCGCGGCCGGAGGCCGCGCGAGTCGAATAACTCGCGCGTCACCGTGGCGACCAGGCGCACGGCGAGTTCGGGCGGAAGCATCATGGGCGGGAGCGAGACCGCGTAGAGATGCGAAGGCGAAATGGCGCGCAGGAGCAGGCCGTCGGGCGAGAGCGTATCGAACAGGCCGCCCGTCTCCTCGTCCCAGAAACGCTCAACGTAGGCCCGTTGCAGCTCGCGCGCCCACGCCATGTAGAACGCCGCGTTTTCGCGTCGCGACGAGCGCTTCGCCAGCTGCGACATCGCCACCAGCGCGTGGTACCAGAGCGCGTTCAGGTCCGCGCGGGCGCGGGCGTCGTCGCCCATGCCCGCCCACAGGAAGCCGTCGCGGTCGCAGTGCACGCCGTGGCGGGAGCCCGCGCGCAGGTGATGCAGCACGCCCTCGAGCGTGGCGTATGCGCCGTCGCGCAGGAACTGCTGCGCGCGCGCGTCATCGTCGCGGCGCGTGAGCAGGTCCACCACGTGCACCAGCCACAGCGAACTCTCGGGACTCGCGTAGTGCGGCATGCCGGCCTCGTCGAACGACTCGGGCGCGAGCCCTTCGTCCAGGTAGGCGAGGTAGCCACGCGCGATGTCGCGGGCGGGCCCGAACTCGCGCAGCGTCACCAGTCCGGCCGCCACGCGCAGCGCGTCCGGGCCACGCTCGCCCGCGTGCGAGGGATCGGTGAGCACCGACGTGCGGTCGGCTCGCTCGTGCAGCGCGTCGTGGAGCCGCGAGGCCAGTCGCGAGACGAGCAGCCCGTCGCGTGCGCTCAGCGCGATTGCTGCGAGCGGTGCATCGGCTTCCGTTGCGCGCGCGGCGCGCGCCGTCGCGGCCTGTCGCAGCGTGTGCTCGGCCCCGGCCCGCGCCGCGTCGTGCCAGCACGCGCGCCGTTCGCCCTCCGCCAGATCCAGCATCGCGAGACAGTCGGCCAGCGTGCGCGCCGGCGGCGTGCCCAGCCGCTGCTCGGCGGCAAGCGCTCGGAACAGGCCCTCCTCGGGCGAGGCCACCAGGTTCAACGAAGCGCCGGGTTCGGCCAGCACGATCTGCACCCAGCCCGGCAGGAATGCGTCCTCGGCGGGTGTCACGGCGCCGCGGTCGGGATCGGTCGCGTCGGTGTGCACGTCGGAGGGATAGGCGAGCGCGCGGTGCCACGCGCGCGCCGGCATGAACGCGCCGCCGTGCCACAGCGTGAGCGGGGCGTAGCCCTCCACGGTGCCGCAGCGCACCCGGCCCGGGATGCCGGTGGTGGCGCCTCGGAACTCGGGGGTCTCCTGTTGCAGGCCGTCGAGCGCTCGCGCCACGAGCAGAGGTGCCACGTGCAGGCGCACCGGGCCGCCCGCGAGCAGCCGCCACGTGGCGAGCAGCGCCGCGTGACCCTCGATCAGGCGGTACTCGCGCTCCAGCAACCAGTCGTCGCAGCGGAACCGCCAGCGCGGCCAGGGCAACTCGACGAATGACTCCAGCAGGGGCAGCACGTTGGCGCGCGCGGTGAGCACCGGCGGCGCGTCGCCGCGGCCGGAGAGCGTGAACGCCGGGGACAGCTCGAACGTCGGGCCGCCCTCGGGCGTGGCGCGGTCGTCAAAGCGCAACAGCGACACCGCGGGCCATTCCGCGCGCGGGCCCACGGCGGGCGCGGCGAGCAGTGCATGCGCGCGCCGCGTGGCCGCACCCGAGGCGGTGCCGCGCGAGAGCGCGCCGCGACCGTCGGAGAGCCGCCACGTTCTGGCGCTCGCGTGGAGCAGCGCGGCGAGGACATCCTGTCCAGGCTGCATGACCGGTGAGGATAGCCGCGGTTCACTCGTGGGCGCTAATGATCGAGCGCGGGCCGGCGGATCACCGTCGTGAGGGGCGCCAGTTCGACGCCCGTCAGCCGCTGGGCGGTGAACGCGCGCTCGAGCCAGGGCGCGCTCCTGGGCGTGACGCGCACCAGCACGAGCGCGTGGCCGCGCTGGCGCGCGCTCGCGAGCACCGCGTCCCAGGCCCGATCGAGCGCCTTGGCATCGCCACGCCGCGCTTCGGCGTCCAGCAGGGCGTCCGGCTCGTCGTAGGCCGCGCCCACGCGCGCGGCGAGCGGGCGGCACACGGCGCGCGGCACGGCGCCCACATGCAGGAACGGCAGCTGTGCACGGCGCAGCTCCTGGTAGACGGCGGTCATGAACATCTCGTCCTGCGTGGCGAACGAGCCCATCAGATTGGCCACCGCCACCACCGGCTGCGCCATGGCAATTTCACGGCGGAGCGCCTGTTCGATGCGGCCAGCGGGCATGCTCACGAGCAGCGTGGCCGGGCCCGGGTTCACGCGCGGATAGTTCTCGGGCTCCATGGGCATGAACAGCACCACCTCGCGCCGGTGTTCGCGCGCCGCGCGCAGCGGCGCCCCCCTGCCCGCGCCGCTCGCCGCCGCGCCGATCGCGAAGATCTCCGGGCGCGCGCACGCCGCCACGAGCAACGACTCGTCCTCGGTGGATGCGAACAGCAGCACCGCGACTCGCGCCACGTCCGGCGGCGCGGCTTCGTCGGGCCGGCCGGGGCGCACCAGGTCCACGGAGTGCGTGGGCCGTCCCGGGACGCCCACGAGCATCGTCACCGTGAGCTCGCCGTCCTTGCCCGGGCGCTCGCGACCCGACAGCACCTCGGCGCCGCCGCTCTCGACCGCGCGCGTGACGAGATGGTTCACGAGCAGCGGGGCCACGTCACGCGGCAGCGTCACGCGCCAGCGCAGCGACGGCCCGTCGCCGCCTTCGGGGCGCGACTCCACGGCCTTGCGCCCCACGCCGGCCCGCGCGAGTCCCTGCTCGATACGGCTGCCCACGATGCGCACGGCGTGCGCGCGGCTGCCCAGATGCAGGTGGCGCCACACCGCCAGGCGGCCCGAGTCGGATGTGGCCCACGCGAACATCTCGCCCGCCAGGAACAGCAGCAGGGCTCCACCCGCGACCACGCCCAACACGAGGGGGGCGCGATTCCCTTTGGCGGCCGATCGGCGTTTGACCATTGAAGTGCACTTCGCACAGTAAGGAGCAGCCCGCGGGAGCGTCAACGGCGGGAGGTCGCCGGCGCCCCCGACCGTGCGCTTCGCCATGGGCGGCCCCCCGGTGGGCGTGCTAGGCTTCGGTTCCTGACCGCTCCCAGAGCGGCCTTTTTGCACCGGCGTGACACTGGCGACAACCTCCAATGACACGCTTTTCCGTGGCCGGCCGATGCTTCAAGTGTCTCAAGAGGTACGTGCTCCCCGACGAGTGCGACCTCGGCTTCAACACCTTCCGGGAGGTCGTTTCCATGAAGTCGCTGCGACTACTCTCCATCGCCCTGCTCGCCTGTGCCTGCACCGCTTCCGCCGCGATCGCATGCGACGCCCACAAGTCCGCGAAGGGCAGGTCCGCCCACGCGACCACCGCCGCGGCCAAGGCCGCGCACGCCGCCTGCACCGCTGAGATGGCCGCCAACTGCACGCCGGCGATGAAGGCTGCGTGCGAGAGCAACGCCGCCGTCGCCGCCGCCATGGGCTGCGATGCGAAGGGCGCCACCAAGGGTGGCACCACGGCGATGGCGGCCGGCTATACCAAGTCTGCCAGGGCGACCATGGCCACCAAGTCCGCCAAGGGCGGGGACTGCTGCGCCATGAAGGGCGCGTCCGCCACAACGGCCGCCGTGGCCGGGATGCACGGCAAGGCGGGTGCGGCCGGCACGGACCACTGCGCCCCCGGCAAGGGCACGTCGGCCATCACCGCCGTCGCCGGCGCCGGCATGAAGTGCGCGGCGCACGCCAGCGCCGTGGCGCACGACTGCTCGGCCTGCGATGACTGGACGACCTGCGAGCAGGACGTGCGCTCGCTGGGCGCCAACGCCCAGGTCGTGCCGCTCAAGAACGGCGCGATGATCGTGTACACCTCGGACTCCCCGGCCAACGTGAAGGCCCTGCAGTCGGTCGTCGCCAAGCGCCACGACAAGATGGTCACCGCGCTCGCGGCCGGCGGCTCGTCCAAGCTGTGCGACGAGTGCAAGCAGCTCCGCGGCGCCATCGCCAGCGGCAAGCTGCACCGCGAAGTGGTCAACGTGGAGCGGGGCTGCATGACGCTCATCACGTCGAACGACCCGGGCATCGTGCAGAAGATCCGCGCCATGACCGGCCAGCCCGTCGCCATGCGCTAGGCTGTTTCGCTCGCGATTCCAGGCCGGTCCGCTTCGGCGGTCCGGCCTTGTCGTAGGGCCTTGAACGGGCCCTCCGCGCTCGCCGCGCAAAAGGATCGACGTTGACCTTGCGTGGCGTTCGCTCACCCGCCCGCTTGGCGCTCACGACGCGCCGGGCATACGCTGGATGTTCCTATGTCGCCACCCCGGCCGTGGTCCCTGCCCGGCTCACGCCAACGCCGGCTCGCGCTGCTGATCGGCGCCGTCGCGCTGCCCGCCCTGGCGCTCGCCGTGACCGCCATCTGGCACACGCTGCGCGTGTCGCGGCAGGTCGAGGCTGAATCGGCGCGCTACAACGCCTACCTGGCCGAAAAGGTCATCGAGGCGTTCGAGCGCGAACTGGTGGACGAGGTGCGCGGCGCGCTCGGGCCCGCGGAGACGGCCGCGCGAGGGGGCGGCGACGCGGAGCAGATCCGCCGCGCGCTCGCCAGCCGCGCGCGACTGTTCGAGTCGCCGCAGTTCGTCCCGCTCCAGTCGCTCGAGGGCTACTCGCTGGTCACGGTGGAGGGCCAGTTGCTCATCTACGGCGAGGACCCGTCCGGCCGTCGCGAGCACCCCTTCGCCGCGATGCTGCTGAACGGGCCCGACGGCTACGCCATCGGCGCGGGCGGCTGGTGGTTCAACCCACGCTCGTTTCTCGCCGAGCACCTGCGCGCGGTGATCGTGGACCGGCTGCCGTCGAGCCGGGGCATGTACGGCGGCCTGGAGTCCACGCGCCATCTCGCGATCTCCGTGCTGGACGAGGACGCACACGAGATCGCGCATGTGCGCGAGACCACGTTCCGGGCGACCGCGCGCAACGTGGCCATGAGCGGGCCGTTCGAGGGCTACCAGGTGCGCGTGTCGGCCACACCCACGTCGCCGGTGGCGTTCGCGCACCGTTTGGTCGTGATCGAGATGGTGTTCATCGGCCTGCTCACGCTGGTGCTGCTGGCCGCCACGTTCGTGGGCGTGCGCTACATCATGCGCCAGATCGAGCTGGTGAACGCCAAGACCAGTTTCGTCTCGAACGTCACGCACGAACTCAAGACCCCGGTGGCGATCATCAAGCTGGCGGTGGAGACCATCGAGTTGGGCCGCTATCGCGACGAGGCCGAGCGCGACAAGTACCTGCGCACCATCACGCGCGAGAGCGATCGGCTGGCGCAACTGGTGGACAACATCCTCGACTTCTCGCGGCTCGAAGCCGGCCAGCGCACCCTGCAGCTCTCGCCGCTCGACCTGCGCGACGTGGTGCACGCGGCCATGGACAGCTTCCGGTTGAGGCTCGAGGACCGCGGGTTCCACCACGAGGTGAGCCTGCCCGACGCCCTGCCCCCGGTGCTGGGCGACAGCCGGGCGCTCCAGCACTGCCTGCTCAACCTGCTCGACAACGCCGTCAAGTACTCCCGCGACCGGAAAGACGTCCGCGTGGCGCTGAGCGCGGTGAACGGCATGGTTCGCCTGGCGGTCTCGGACCGGGGAATCGGGATCGCGGCCGACGAACAGGAACGCATCTTCGAGAAGTTCGCCCGGGTCGAGACCGGGCTGGTGCATACCGTGAAGGGGGCCGGCCTGGGGCTGTCCCTTGTCGAGATGCTGGTTCGCGCGCATCATGGGCGGGTCGAAGTGGCCAGTACCCCCGGCGAAGGCAGCACGTTCACGATCCTGCTGCCGGTCTGGGACGAGGGGCGCGGCTCCGGCAACGCCTGATCAGGTTGAGGGGGCGAAGCGCCCCGGGAGAGGGACCATGTCCACCACCACGCCGAAAAGAATCCTGATCGTCGAAGACGAAGAAGGCATGCTCGACGCACTGGCCCACAACTTCCGCTACGAGGGCTACGAAGTGCTCGTGGCGAAGACCGGCCAGGAGGGCCTGCGCATGGCGCTCAAGCAGAAGCCCGACGCCGTGCTGCTCGATATCATGCTGCCCGAGAAGGACGGCTTCACCGTGCTCAAGGAACTGCGCCAACGCCACAAGGACAACCCGGTGCTGGTGATGACGGCGCGCAACTTCGAGGCCGACGTGCTGAAGGGCTTCGACCTGGGCGCCGACGACTACGTGACCAAGCCGTTCAGCGCCAAGGAGCTCGCCGCCCGCGTCAAGCGCCTGATCGCGCGCGGCCCCATGAACACGGGCTCGCCGCCCACCACCATCTACTCGTTCGGTGACGTCGAAGTGCGCTTCGAGCCGCGCGAGGTGTACAAGACCGGCAAGCAGGTGGCGCTGTCGTTCAAGGAGTTCGAGCTGCTCAAATACCTGATCGAGCATCGCGGCCGCACCGTGAGCCGCGAGGAATTGCTCGAGGAGATCTGGGGCGTGGACGAGGAGCTGGGCGTGACCACCCGCACCGTCGACACGCACGTCTCGAACCTGCGCAGCAAGCTCGGTGAGGGCTTCGAGAAGCCGTTCATCGTGGCCGTGCACAAAGTGGGCTACAAGTTCGTCGAACCGTGAATCGCACCACCGGCTTGACGCGTGAAATCAGCACCCCGCGGGCCGGAGCCGTGCTTCGCGCAGGCACCCTGCTCGCAGGGTGCCTGTTTGTCGCCGGCGTGTTGCTGCCGGCGGCGCTCGGGCTGGCCACGGCCGGGTGCGGCCGCGGCGAGCAGCCGCGCGTGCGCGTGGTGAACGCCTCGGGCCGCCGATTGGACGCCCTGTGGGTGCGCACGCAGCACGACTCGGTGCGCGTGCCGACGCTGGCGCCGGGCGAGAGTGTCGAGGTGCGGCCGCGCGTGCAGGGGGAGGACCTGCTGTGGGTCACGGGCCGCTTCGGCGGTCGGCCCATCGCGTCGCACGGCGGCGACTACGTGGAGGGGAGCGGTGGCTACCGCTTCCGCGCGGTCATCGATTCCGCCGGCCGCGCGCAGGTGAAGTTCGTGCGCCTGGGGATCTGGTAGCGGGGGGTCGGCACTCCGCCGCGGGCCGGAGGCCCGCAACCCCCCACGAGCCCGCAACATCTCAAGCGTTGATCCCCCGGTCCGCGGCCGCGCGCGCGAGGCGCGCGAACTCATCGAGGGTGAGCGTCTCGCCGCGCCGTGTGAGCGCGATGCCGGCCTGGCGCCCCAGCCGCTCCACCGACTCACGTGGCAGGCCGAGCGCGTTCTCGAGCGTGTTGGCGAGCTGCTTCCGGCGTTGCTGGAACGAGGCGCGGATGATGCGGAACAGCAGCGCCTCGGGCGCTTCAACGGGCGGATGGTCGCGAAGGAAGAAACGCACCAGCATGGAGTCCACGTCGGGCCGCGGCCAGAACGCGCCCGAGCGAAGCGTCATCAACGGCTCCATCAGCGCGTGATAGCGGGCGAACAGCGTGAGCGCGCCGTACTCGGGCGTGCCCGCGGCCGCGGCCAGCCGCTCGGCGTAT
>JANNKI010000564.1:0-4498 GCA_031396225.1 bacterium
CCCGGAACGTCACGCCGCCGGATCCTGTGCGAGGTACGGCTCGAACGTCGCCCGCTCGACCGCGTGCTCGTAGGCCTCGTCGCCCGTGATGATCTCGCGCCGCAGCAAGTCCAGCAGCACGCCGTCCAGACTCTGCATGCCCGCCCGCTGTCCCGCCTGGATCGCGCTCATGAGCTTGTGCGTATTGCCCTGGCGGATCATCGAGCTCACCGCGCTCGTGTTCACCAGGACCTCCGCCGCCACCGTGCGGCCCGACAGGTCGGCTTTGCGCAGCAGCTGCTGCGAGACCACAAGGCGCAAGCTGTCCGCGAGCATCGTGCGGACCTGGTCCTGCCGACGCGCCGGGAACACGTTGACGATGCGGTCCACGCAGCGCACCGCGCCGTTCGTGTGCAGCGTACCCAGCACCATGATGCCCGTCTCGGCCGCGGTGAGCGCCAGCGAGATCGTCTCCAGGTCGCGCATCTCACCCACCATGACCACGTCCGGGTCCTCGCGTACCACGCTGCGGAGCGCCTCGGCGAATGTGGGGGCATGCGTGCCGATCTCGCGCTGCGTCACCACGCACTTCTTATAGGTGTGCACGAACTCGATCGGGTCCTCGACCGTCACGATGTGCCCGCGCCGGGTGGCGTTCAGGTGTGCCAGCATGCCGGCCAGCGTGGTGGACTTGCCGGAACCGGTGGGGCCGGTCACCAGCACCAGGCCCTTGCCCACGGCCAGCATGTGCTGCACCACGCCCGGCAGATCCAGCGATTCGAGCGTGGGTGGAGCGCTCGGCACCACGCGGAACGCGGCACCCAGGCCGACCCGGTGTCGGTACACGTTCACGCGGAACCGCCCGACCTGATCGGACTCGTAGGCGAAGTCCACGTGGTCGTCACGACTCAAGACCTCGAGCTGCGCAGGCGTCATGAACTCCTCGAGGAAGTCATCCATGTCGCGCGCCGACACATCGCGGAAGCGCACCCGCTCGAGAGAGCCATTCAGGCGGATCCGAATGGGCTGGCCCGAGACGAGATGCACGTCGGAGCCCCCCTGTTTCACGGCCAACTCGAGGAACGCGTCGATGCGGTTCATGTCAGGCCGCCCGGAACTCGCCGTTGACGATGCCGAGGAGCTCGGGCCGCGTGAGGAACGGCGCGAAGCCCCACTTGTCCTCGGCCTTCAGGAACGCCTCGTCAGGATCGATCTCGCCTGCGCGCACGAGCGCGAGCAGCGACTGGTCCATGAGCTGCATGCCGAGCCGCCTGCCGGTGGTGATCGCACCCGGGATCTGGAAGGACTTGCTCTCGCGGATCATCTGCTGCACCGCGACATTCACGATGAGCACCTCGTGCGCGGCGCGTCGGCCGCGACCGTCAGCGCAACGCACCAGCTCCTGGCTCACCACCGCCTTCAGGTTCTCGGCTAGCGAGTGGCGCACCTGGGCGTGATTCTCCGAAGCATGCGCATCCACGATGCGGTCGATGGTCTGGGCTGCGCCGCGCGTGTGCAGCGTGCCGAGCACCAGGTGGCCGGTCTCGGCGGCTTCGAGCGCCAGCGTCACCGTCTCGGGGTCGCGCAGTTCACCCACCAGGATCACGTCCGGATCCTCGCGCAACGCCGCACGCAGTCCCGCCTGGAACGAGTGCACGTGCGTGCCGACCTCGCGCTGGATGACCTGGCACTTCAGGCTCTCGTGCACGAACTCGATGGGATCCTCGAGCGTGAGGATATTGAGCGAGTCCCGCTCGTTGATCTCCCGGATCATGGCCGCGAGCGTGGTGGACTTGCCCGCACCTGTCGTGCCGGTCACCAGCACCAGGCCGTTGGAGAGCCGCGTGAACTGCGAGATGACACGAGGCAGTGCCAGTTCCGTCAGCGTGGGCACCTCGTCGGGGATGATGCGGCAAATCGCCGACATGCCCGAACGATGGCGACACACGTTGATTCGGAACCGCCCCAGGCCCTCTGCGGAGTAGCCCAGGTCGACCGCGCCGTTCAGTTCGAACGCGGTCCAGTGCTCGGCGCTCATGACCTCGCGGACGAGGTCGTGGCACTCCTGCGCGGAGAGCGAGCGGTACTGGATCGGCATGAGATCGTCATCCAGGCGGACCAACGGCGGCAGCCCGACCGTGAAGTGGATGTCGGACCCGCCCTGTTGGCGGCCGATCTCGAGGAACGCGTCGATTCGTGGCATGGCGGGGCGGGGCGGCGCTACTGCGCAGCGCGCACCATCTCCAGCATGGCGAGGGCGCCGGGCGGCCGGTCGTGGGCGTGCCGCGACATGGCCCGCATGACCACGTCGTTCACCGCGGCGGGGACCCCGGCAGCCACGGCGGACAGCGGTGGGACGTTCGGCTCGAGGTGCTGGAACAGCACATTCACCGCATTCGTGCCGGAGAAAGGTTGCTTGCCCGACATGGCTTCGTAGAGCACCACGCCCAACGAGTAGAGGTCGCAGCGCGCGTCCACGTCGGTTCCCGTGATCTGCTCGGGCGAGATGTACTCGGGCGTGCCCACGAGGATGCCGCTCTGCGTGAGCCGCGAGTGTGTCGAGTGACCCACCGAGGCGAGCCCGAAGTCCACGATCTTCACTTGGTCCCCGTCGCCGACCAGCAGGTTTGCGGGCTTGATGTCGCGATGGAATACGCCGGCCGCGTGCGCCGCGGCGAGTCCCTCGAGTGTCTGCTCGGCCACGTGCATTGCGCGCGCAGGCGAGAGTGGTCCGTCCTGCCTGAGCAGCGCGCCCAGGTCGCGCGCGGGGAAGTGCTCCATGGAGATCGCGTGCGACCCGCCCAGATCGAGCAGGTCGTAGATGCGAATGACATTCGGGTGCGAGATGCGCCGTGAGAGTTTCAACTCCTGCACGAAGCGCTTGATCATGGTCGCGTCAAGGGACAGCTGGGGCGAAAGGATCTTCAACACCAGCGTCTCCTTCACGAACACGTCCTCGACCAGGTACACCGTTCCGAAGCCGCCGCCGCCGATGCGCTGCACCACGCGGAAGCGTCCGATCAGCTCGGCGCCGGGCGCGAGCTTCTGGTAGTTGAGTGTCGGCGTCTCCGCTGCGGCGTCGGCGCCACTGGGCACCGGGGGCGTCAGGGCGGTCGAGCCGGACGTGGGCGCGTTGTCGCCGCTCGACGGGTCCTGCCGGCGCGAGCCGCGCACGTCCATGGGCTTGCGAACGTTGCGGGTGAGTCGCACGCCGGCCTTGTCGAGCACGGCCACGATGGCCTGGCGAGTCGGCTCCGGCAGATCCGAGTGGGCGAGCGTCACCAGGGCCTGAATCGACTCCCGGCGGGCATCCGCGTCGCCGGACTCGGCCAGGCGGCAAAGCGGCTCCACCACGCTCTCGCCGCCGATCGCGCCCAGAGCGCGCACGCACAGCGGCAGGGCGCGCGCGTCGCGGCCCATCATGCGCAGCAGCGGCTCTACGGCCGACTGTTCTCCGGATTTGCCGAGCGCGTCCACGGCCCGCTCACGCACCCACCAGTCCTCGTCTTCGAGCGCCTCGATCAGCGCCGGCACGGCGCGCGGGTCGGGAACCGTGTTCAGGATCTCGATGGCGTAGCGACGCGCGAAGTCGTCCGGGTCGCGCGTGAGCTCCAGCACCGCATCCACGACCTTGGGGCCGCCCAGTGTGCCGAGGGCGTCCGCGGAGCGCACGCGCACCCACCAGTCGGCGTCCTTCAACGCGTGGACGAGGTCCTTGATGGCCTCGGGGGTGACGACCTGGTTCAGCACCTCCACCGCGCCCCTGCGCACGTACTCCGATTCGTCCTTGAGCGCGTCCAGCAGGTGCGGCACGGCGCTCACGTCGGCGAGGCCCACCAGCGCTTCGATGGCGGCGGTCTGCACCTTGAGGTCCTGGTCGCGTAGCCGGGTGCACAGGGCGGGAATGGCCTCGGCGGCGCCCATCTTCGCCACGCCGCGCACCGCCTCCAGCCGCACGGCGCCGTTCTCGTCGCGCACGAGCTTTGCCATGGCCGCGTTCGCGGCTGGCCCGGGGAGGCGGGCGAGGAGTCGAGCGATGTGCAGCCGGATCCACCACTCGGGGTGCTGCGTCAGCTCCACCGCATCGCCCAGGATGCTCGAATCCACGACGCGGTCGAGCATCCGGAATGCGCAATTGCGCGCTTCCTTGCCGAGATTCGGCAGGACGCGCAACAGCGTGCTCGGCTGAACGTTCGGGGACTGTGCCTCGAGGATCGTCTCGAGCCTTGCCCGCGAGATGCGCTCGTCTGCGTAGAGCGAGAGGAGCTGCGTGGGGTCATACGTGGTGGCGTGGGCCAGCACCCGGGTGGCGGCGTCCACGACGTGGGGGGTGGTGGAGCGAAGCCCCTCCGCGAACAATCCCAGCGTATCCTGGTTCAAGAGACGTTCGAGCACGTCGAGCGTGGCCGGCGTGGCCGGTGCGTTGCCCAGGCCGTCGAACAGCGAGCGCACGGCCGAGGGGCCCATGGACGTCAGCTGGGCACGAGCCTCGAGCAACTGGGAGTCGCCCAGCCGCGCG
>JANNKI010000568.1:0-2773 GCA_031396225.1 bacterium
CCCCCGGCAGCCCGCCGGCGTCATCCACCGACGCCCTGCCGTCATTCACCGAAAGCCACGCGACCGGAGCGCGGGACGTCCGTAACTTGCCTACGTGAGCGAGCCCCGCGGGCGCACGGTGCGCCGAGGGGCGGTCGACGAGGGGAGGATGCGATGACGGAAACGAAAGGTCGCGGACGGTCGGGGACCGATGGCCTCGTGTGGGGCGGCGTGTTGATCGGGCTCGGCATCATGTTCCTGTTGATCATGAACGGCATGCTGCCCGAGGAGACCTGGCACACGTGGTGGCCCGCGGTGGTGATCGTTGCGGGTGCGATGGGGCTCGCCGGGGCGCGCGACCCCAAGGCGGTCGGCTCGGCGGTCGTGACCATGGGCATCGGCACGTGGCTGCTGGTCGCGGTGCACGGCTGGTATGGACTGTATTGGAGCCGGAGCTGGCCGCTCGTGCTGGTGGCGGTGGGGCTCGGCTCGCTGGCCGAGTGGGTGGCGGAGATGCTCGCGCGGCGGACGAAAGGAGTGGACCATGTCGGCTGACACGACGTTGAAGGGCTGGCGCCGCTGGCGCGATGCGGCTTTCGCGGCCTGCACGGTGTGGCTGGTGCTGCAGAACGTGGCGCTGCTGGCGCTCGTGGCGTGGGGGAATCCGGCCAGCGCGTTCGCGGCTGGAGCGGCGCTCGCCCGCACGGCCGTCACGGTGAGCGGCCAGTTCATCCTGCTGGTGCTGGCGGCGACACTCGGACTCGCGCTCGCGGCGTGGCTGGTGCACGCTCCGGCCAAGGATATGCGCGAACGGGTCGCGGAGGTGGGACATGACGACTGAACAGGGACATCCGACAGGATCGCACCCGAAGCGTGATCGGCCGCCGTTCTCGGGACGCCTCCTGTTCGGCGGAGTCCTGCTCACGCTCGGCGTGCTGTGGACGGCGGACAATCTTGCCATCCTGGACGCCGACGCCGTGCTGCGCTGGTGGCCGGCTCTGCTCCTCGGCTACGGGTTGATCCGCATCTCCGGTTTGTTCGGCTCACGCCGGGTCGCGAGCGGTACGTTGTTCGCGATCGCCGGCGCCTGGATGCTGGCGCGCGAGCTTGGAATTGTGGACGTGAGCATCTTCCGGCTGTGGCCGCTATTCCTCATCTTCATCGGCGCGACACTGGTGTGGCGTTCGACACGCGGCGGTAAGGCTCCAGACCTTGCGGACCAAGCGACGTATCCGCGACCGTTCGCGTTCATGGGTGGCGTGGAGCGCAATATCGAGTCGCAGGAGCTGGTCGGCCTCGAGGCCACCGCGGTGATGGGTGGCGTCGTGTTGGACCTGCGCGGCGCGCGCGCCCATGGCCCCGAGGTCGTGGTGGAGGCGTTCACGTGGTGGGGTGGCATCGACCTGATCGTGCCCGAGGACTGGCAGGTCGTGGCCGAGGTCTCGCCCATCATGGGCGGCGTCGAGGACGGCACGCGTCATGCCGGGGGCGAGGGCGCGACCCGGCTGGTCGTGCGCGGCATGGTGGTGATGGGTGGCATCGAGGTGCGCAATTCGCGCCGGGACGATCGCGGCCGCGGAGCCAAGGCCTGACGCATGCATCCGCTGCTCGCCCGCCCCGCCCGCCTGCTGCTCATGGTCGCCACGGCCGCACTGTTCGGCATACCACTGGCGTGGCTGCTGCGACTGCTCGAGCCGCGGCCGTGGCCCGCGGCGCTCGCGTTCGCCGTGCCCATGCAGGTGTTCTACAGCTTCATCGTGCTGTCGGCGTGGTGGGTGTGCCGGCGCAATCCCATGCGCGGCAGTGCCGCGTGGAAGGCGCTCGTGGCGCAACTCGGCGTGGCGGTGCAAGCCAGTGCGGTGTGGGTGACGTTGGGGGCGTTCTGGGCGGTGGCGCTCGACCGCTGGCTCTTCGACGGCCTCACGCGCGCGGCGATCTTCCGGGACCTCGGCGTGCTGTTCATGGTGGGTATCCCTCTCTACCTCTTGAGCGCGATCGCGCACTACCTGTTCCTCGCGTTCGAGGCGTCGCACGCCGCCGAGCGGCAGGTGCTCGAGACGCAGGTCACCGCGCGCGAGGCGGAGCTACGTGCGCTGCGCGCCCAGCTGAACCCGCACTTCCTGTTCAACAGCTTGAACTCCATCAACGCCCTGGTCGGGACCGATCCCGAGGGCGCGCGGCGCATGTGCGAAGGGCTCGGCGACTTCCTGCGGCGGACGCTGGCGCTGGGCGCGCGCGAAGCCGTGTCGCTGGGTGAGGAGCTCGCACTCGTGGAGCGCTACCTCGGCATCGAACAGGTTCGCTTCGGGGACCGCCTGCGCGTCGAACGCGCCGTGGACCCCGACGCCGTCATCTGCCAGGTGCCGCCGCTCCTGCTGCAGCCCCTCGTGGAAAACGCCATCAAGCACGGCATCCAGGACTGCCTGGAGGGCGGCGCGATCCGCATCGAGGCGCGACGCGAAAGCGGCATGCTGCGAGTGGTGGTGGAGAACCCGGTGGACGCCGACGCGCCGCAGCGGCGCGGGGAGGGCGTGGGCCTCCAGAACGTGCGCCGCCGGCTCGAGATGTTCGGTGCGCGCGACGCGCACTTGAGCTCGGTCCGGCTGGGTGAGCGATTCCGTGTCACGCTGACGCTTCCGGCATTCGAGGTGCGAACTCCGGAGGTGGCGCATGCCTGAGCCCGTCCGCGTGGTGCTGGTGGACGACGAGGCGCCCGCGCGTTCCCTGCTCAACGAATACCTCGCGGCGCACGCCGGCGTGGAGGTGGTGGCCGAGTGCGTGAACGGGTTCGAGG
>JANNKI010000638.1:0-7301 GCA_031396225.1 bacterium
CCGCGATTTCCTGCGCGAACGCGCGCGCCTGCCCGACTCGGAGGCGGTCGGCAAGCTGCGTGGGCTGGCCGAGCACGGGATCAATCGCGTGCTCGCACCCGGCGTGACGCTGAGCGGGCGCATCAGCGACGCGAGGGGAACAAACGTGCTCGCGACGAGGAACGAGATCCGGCTGCGCGCAGTGGCCGATGCGGAGCTCAAGCTGGCGATCGACCGTGGCCCGAAACTGCCCCGGCCGCCGAGCAGCCGGCGCTGAGCGAGCCGTCCGCGCGCGGCTATCTCGGCACGAGGTAGGTTCCGACGAGTTGGTCCTGGATGGCGCGCTGTGGACGTGCGATCGCGTACAGCGCACCCGCGACGAACAAGACCATGGGAATTCCTACCATGAGGCGCACGGCGCGGCTGAGATAGTAGGCCGCATGGCCCGCACGCTGCCCCAGCCCGCGTGCCAGACCGGGCGATGGCCCCCCGACTCCAGGGAATCGATCGGGCTCGGGAGCCAGCATCAGCGAAAGGGCCAGGAGCCACACAACGAGGAACGGGGCCCAACTGATGATCGACCGCGCAAGAATGCGTCCCCTCGAGGCCTCCCTGCCTCGGGCGGTCACCACCACGATCCCGAATAGTCGTAGCAGTGCGCCTCCCCGAAGCGCGACTCCAACGATCACCAAAAGGGGGGCCAATAAGGCAGGAAGCACGAGACCGATCAAGCCCACCTTTGCGGCATCCTCGAGCTCGCGCCGCCGAATTCGTGCCTCGGTCAACTCGGGCTGCAATCGCGCGCGGGCCTGTCGGATGGCCTCCGGAGTGGGGCTCGGCAAGAGCTGGAGCGCGTGGTGAATGCGGAATCGCTCGACCGGGCTGAACAGCGGGAAGCTGCTCCCCTTCAACATGACGGCCCCGGCCGAGTAACGCACCACGCTTCCCAGTGGACCGGCGAGGTAGATCAGGAGATCGCGTCTGCGAAGCTCGGAATCCGGTCCCCTCTTGCGTTCAAGCGCACGCACCTCGGCCAGACAGTAGATGGCCTGACGATATCCGGGGTGCTCACGTTCACCAGCTTCTCGGACCAAGCGCTCGAGGAAGAACGGTGGCAGCAGGAGACCAACGAACAAAAGGGTCGGCACCGTGAACTGTAGGAGTCTTCGCCGTCCAGTGATCCGCTCGGGCCGCTGAGAAGATGCCCTCAGCCCCTCGATGAGCGCAGTGCAGGACTCGTACCGCCCTGCCGAGAGTCCGGTCAGGACACGGGATATGTGCAGCGGCAGTGGCAACTCTGGAGCGTGCGTTGAACCTGGCTCCGGGTCGGCCGCGCCGAGCAGGGCGCGCCTCGCCACACGGCTCAGGAAGGTCTGCGTGATCGCCCATTCGTCGTGGAGTGCCGATGCTTCTCCGGCTCGACCCCTGATCAGCCTCTCGACACCGGCCGGCACGAAGTCGAGCAGTACGACCTTGCCGCCGTCCGTGACCCAGACCCGCTCGGGAGCGAGCACCTCGATATCGCTGCCCTCTTCAAGGACCTGTTGGGTCTCCCTCGCCAACTCCAGGAGCCAGCGGCGAACTACCACCCAAGGTTCCGCCGAGGCGTCGGCTGAGAAGAGCGCATGCCCTTCCGGCGCTTCAAACGCGTCCCACGAGAACTCCAGCGAGCGTCGACCATGGAGCCAGCGGAGGCGCGTTTCGCGGCTCAGTTCGCGCCTGGCCGCAGCAATGGGAAGTGCGTCGCCCGGTTGAACGACGATCCAGACGTTGCGTTGCAGTCTGAGGTCGCGCGCCCGGAGCACTTGTCCCGGTTGAGACCCTGCAGGGTCGGAGGCGACGCGGTAGGGGCCCACCGAATACGGGTACTGGAGGGCCGCCGCCGACCGAGACGGGGCGTGCATCCGGTATTCGGCGGACGCGGGCCGTGCCCGCACGACGATGGTCCGACTGGTTCGATCATGCCATCCCACCTGCCGACCCGCTTTGTTCCAGGGCAGGAACAGCAGCAGGGGCGAGAGGACGGACAAGAGATCAAGGCTCTCCCGACCCATGGACCGTTCGGGCATCAGGACCACCGCGAGTCCCAGCAGTGCGGCTGGGCTCAGGTATGCCGCGGTACGCAGCAGCATGTGTCCGTAGTCCACGCGTCCACCGGAGACATTCACGATTCGCAGCCCCGTCAGCTTCTTGCCCAGGGAGCGGCCCCAGAGTGCCTCGGGTATCGAGTAGACGAACCCCATCGCGATGGATGTGATCAGGTTCCGGAGGTCGTCCTGGCCATTGATGACGTCCGTGGTGGTCCAGAGGGTGACTGCAATGGTGAGGAGGCCCAGCAGCACCCAGTCGAAGGCGCCCGCCCCGAATCGGATCCCCTGCGGGGCCGCCAGTGGTACGGCGGAGCTGAATGGTTCCAACGCCTGTCGGAGTTCAGTGTAGTTCTGGAAACGCTCTGCAGGCTCTTTCTTGAGACAGCGCATCACGGCTGCCGCCAGGTCGTCGCTGATCTCGGGGCGATGCTTCCGCGGTGAGTCGGGGATCCGCTGAAGGACCGCCGCGACCAGCTGCATCGCACCTGACGCTTCCAGCGGGAGCTTCCCAGTCAACAGGTAGTAGAGTGTCGCTCCCACGGCGTAGAGGTCCGCACGCACGTCGACGTCCTCGCCACGCAGCTGCTCGGGCGGAGCGAACGCGGGCGTCGCCATGATCGCCCCCGTCGTTGTCAGGCGGGTGTCGGTGGCAGTGGCCGTTGGGAAGGAGAGCCCGTAGTCCCCGATCTTGACGATGCCGTTTCGATCCACGAAGCAGTTGGCCGGTTTGACATCGCGGTGAAGTACCCCGGCATCGAGCGCAGCCTGGAGGCCGGCGATCATCTGCAGGGCGGCGTCCACTGCCCCCGTCACCGGCAAGGGGCCCTTGGCCCTGACCCGATCCTCAAGCGTACCGCCCGGCGCCAGCTCCATGGCGATGAGCGGCACGCCCTCGACCTCCGCGGTTCCGTACACGTAGAGGCTGTTCGGGTGATTGATCGTCGCAGCCAAAGTCCCTTCACGGGAGAAGCGCGCGCGGAGCTCGGGAGACCAGGACTCGCTGGAGGGCAGGACCTTCACGGCGAGCCGGTGACCACTCTCGACGTGCTCGGCCGCATAGACCTCGCCCATGCCGCCGCTGCCGAGCAACCGCTCGATCCGGTAGGGCCCGATCCGTTGCCCCGGGGAGAGCGAGTCCCCGCGTCCGGGTGACGCGCCGGATACACCCGAGACGGCGATCGTGTCCGCCTCGGAGTCCGTCGGACCGCTGGACCGTGTGGGATCGGCTCCACGGTTGTCGGAGGAGTCGTGCGGGCCAAGGCTACGGCTGTCGGTCATCGCGCGGCCTCCTGACGATCGTCTACGGGCACTTTAGCATGCTGCAACCGCGGCACGGCGGAGTCGTTCGTCTTCCGTGGACAGTCTACCGACGCTGCCTGATTCGCCCACGCCATCTCGAATGCTGCCGGGCTGACCTGGCCGGTCCTCGAGTGCCGACGCCGAGGAGCATCCGTTGCGCTGGGACGGCCGTGGCGCCTTTGGACGCCCGGCCCCGAGCAGGCGCTACGTTCTGCTGCTGCAGGCGCGCGGCTTTGTCGAGGCGCGCACGCGCACGCTGCTGTGCTGAACCGGAGAGGATCGGGGCCACGGTGTCCATGGTGATGCCGCGGCCTTGTTTCGTCTCCGAGGTTCTCGCGCTACTCTCCGAGGCGGCTGTGCGCCTTGAACCTCCTCCCTCGGTGGAGCGGCATGATCGGGCGGACAATTTCGCACTATCGTATCCTGTCCAAGCTCGGTTCGGGTGGCATGGGCGTGGTGTATTCCGCCCATGACGAGCAGCTCCATCGGGACGTCGCGATCAAGGTGCTCCAGGTCGAGGCCGTCGCCGATGAGACCGCGCGCAGCCGGCTGGTGCGCGAGGCGCGCCTGGCCTCGCAGCTCAACCACCCGCACATCTCCACGATCTACGAAGTCGGAGATGCCGAGGGCATCGCGTACATCGCGATGGAACTCCTGGAGGGCCGTTCGCTCGACCTCGTGCTCGGTTCGCGCGGGCTGCCCGTCGAGACCGTGTCGCGCTACGGCGCACAGATCGCCGACGCCCTTGCCTATGCCCATGAGCATGGAGTCGTCCACCGCGACCTGAAGTGCTCGAACGTGATCGTCATGGCGGACGGCCGCGTGAAGGTTCTGGACTTCGGGCTTGCCAGGCGCCTGGAGACCGCCGAGGAAGGCGGAGTGACGCGGACGCTGCAGAACCTCACGGAGTCCGGCGTGATCGTGGGCACGCCGCACTACATGGCGCCCGAGATCCTGCGTGGTGGTGCCGCCAATGCGCGCAGCGACCTGTGGGCGCTCGGCGTGGTGCTCTACGAGATGGCGAGCGGCGCGCGACCGTTCCGAGGGAGCACGGCAATCGAGTTGAGCGGTGTCATCCTGAACGAGCCGCCTGAGCCGCTGCCGACGCGCGTGCCCGCGAGCCTGGCGGCGATCATCGATCGCTGCCTGGCGAAGGATCCGTCACAACGCTACCGGCAAGCCGGCGAGGTTCGGGCTGCACTGGAGGGGCTCATCTTCGGCGAGCACGCCGGGGCCCCCCTGTCGCAGAGGAGCGGGGCGCGGGCACGCATCGCGCGGCCGGGGCGGGGCTGGCTCTGGGCGGCGGCGGCCACGGTGCTCGTGCTCGGAACGGGTGCTCTGCTCGCCCTCGGCAGGATGCCGTCGCTCCGGTTCTGGAACCCAGGCAGCGGAAAGATCACGTCGCTCGCCGTGCTCCCGCTGGACAATTTCTCTCACGATCCCGAGCAGCAGTATTTCGCCGACGGCATGACGGAGGAGCTGATCACGGCGCTGGCCCAGATCGGCGCGCTACGGGTGATCTCCCGGACCTCCGTGATGGCCTTCAAGGGCACGAAGCTGTCGCTGCCCGAAATCGCCAGGAAGCTCGGCGTGGATGCGATCGTGGAAGGCTCGGTCCAGCGGTCGGGCGATCGCGTGCGCATCACGGCGCAGCTCATTCGGGCCGCGAACGACCAGCACATGTGGGCCCAGAGCTACGAGCGTGACCTGCGAGACGCGCTGGCGCTGCAGGATGAGGTGGCCGCTGCGATCGCGACTCAGGTGCAGGCGCACCTGACTCCGCAGCAACAACAGAAGATCGCCAACACACGGCCCGTCTCACGCAGGGGCTACGATCTCTACCTCCGCGCACTCGATGCCTACCGACGCTGGGACACTCGCAGCGAGCGGGCCGCCCTCGAGTTTCTCAGGCAGGCCATCGAGGAAGACTCGACGTACGCGCCGGCATGGGCCGCGAGGGGTCTCGTCTACCTGCGAAACCCCGGTGGGCCCGGCGCACTGGCCGATGACGTGGCGCGAGCGCGCCAGTCGGTACAGCGTGCGCTGACGATCGATCCCGATCTCGGCCTTGCCTACTCCGTGCAGGCTCAGATCACCCACGAGCATGACTGGAACTGGGTGGAGGGTGAACGGGGATACAAACGCGCGATCAAGCTGGCCCCGAACCTGTTCGATGCCCACCATTTCTACTCGCACCTGCTGATGGACACGGGCAGGATCGAGGAGTCTCTCGAGCAGAGCCTGGCGGCGCTCGCCCTCGATCCGCTCAACACCGCCGCGACACTTCATCTCGGCTGGCACTACCTTTACGCCGGACAGTTCGAGCAGGCCATCCGTCAGTATGAAGCGACGCTGCGACTCGACCCCAGCTATTCGGCGGCCTACGACCAGCTCTCGCATGCCTATGTGTTGAGCAAGCGCCCCGACGAGGCCCTCGCAGCCTGGCGCAGGCACGTCGCGCTCACCGGACGGACTGACACATTGGTCATGAACGCCATCTTCGCGGCGACGCGCGGCTCGACCGATGAAGCTCTGAAGTTGGTCCGGGCGGTGATCGCCGGCGAGCGCCGTGGGGAACATGATGCCTACGACGTGGCCAGGGTCTACGCGGTGCTCGGCCGCAAGGACGATGCGATCCATTGGCTCGAACGTTCGATCCAGCAGCGAGAGATCGCGGTCCGCTCGCTCAAGCAGGATCCGATGCTCCTGCCGCTGCGCGCCGATCCGCGCTTTGCCGGACTGCTCCGCCGCATCGGGCTCCCGGGCTGAGTGCGCTGCCGGCCCCCAGCGGGCACGACGCGGCGCTCTGCGAAGCGCGCACGCTCACGTTGACGGATAGGAATTCCCTTTCGCGCCGGCGAACCTGACTCCCTCCCGGCGCCGTCGCCGGCTCGCGTTCGCCCTGTAGCAGCGCACCCGCACTTCGCCGTTCGCCGGGATGTGATCCACCAGCGGTACCAGGACCCCGAGTGCGGCGAACCGGTGCATGCCGGCGTACGGGCCCTTGCGCGCGTTCGAGTCGGTGAATTGGCGGCGGTCTACCTTGCGGCTGCTCGTGCGAGGCAGGCTGGCCCCGTGTTCTTAGAAGACCTGGTCACTCGCCGCGGTGCCGATGAGTCGGCGCCTGGGTTGGCGAAGCCTTCGCTCGGGTCACGGCCCGAGTCCCGCCGCCCCGCGCCGCTCGAGCTCTCGCACCAGCGTGTCGGTATCGGACTTCGAGCGATGCCGGGGATCGCGCGGGATCTCCTCGAGCGCGCGGAGCTCGTCCACCGGATGCGGCGCCGCGGCGGCGACGAGCCGCTCGCGCGCCGGCGCGTCGAGGCGCCCGCCTTCGGTCTCGACGCACAGCACGGCGCGCTGGCTCAGCTCGAGGTCGGGCAGTCCCAGGTTGGCGGCGTGCCGCACGCCTTCGACCTGGAGCGCGCGCACCTCGGCGGGCAATCGCCACCAGGTCTCTCCGCGGCGGACCACGCGGCGCTTCACCCGGCCCATGAGCCACAGGCGACCCTCCAAGTCGAGCCGGCCGGCGTCGCCGGTGCGATGCCACACGACGGCGCCGTAGCGGATCTTGTTCGCGCGCTCGGCCTCGGGGTCGCCCGCGTATCCGGGGAGCACGTGCTCACCGCTCACGACGATCTCGCCGACCTCGCCCGCCGCGACCTCCCACTCCGGCCAGCCGTGAGGCTCAAGTTCGATCGGCTCATCACGAGGGCGGACCAGCCGCACGCGGATACGCGCGTGCGGCTATCCTACGCACAGTCCTTCGCCGCCGCGCTCGATCCCGGCAAGCAGATCGCGCGCCTCGAGGCCGGAGATCGGCTCGGCCTCGGTGCTGCCGTGGACGATGTGGACCGCTCCCGTCACCGTCTCCATCAGCAGCCGGGTGAGCGGCGGCAGCACCGGCGCCCCGCCGGTGAAGAGCGCGCGGAACGG
>JANNKI010000019.1:0-13147 GCA_031396225.1 bacterium
CCACAGGCGCCGCTCCCACCACTCGGGCCGCCGGGCGATCGCGAAGTGGCCGCGCTCGCGCACGTGGCGTTCATAGAGCTCCTGCACGAGCGGACGGTCGGGCATGCGCAGCCGGCGCACGCGGCGCGCCTCGTCCGAGGCCGGCAGCAGCGCGGGAGGCACCGACAGCAGCGCGGGAGTTTCGACCAGCCCCCAGCCGAAGCGACGGTAGAAGTCGCCCCGGAACGAGTACAGCATGCTCAGGGCGTCGCCGCGCTGGCGCATGTCGCGCAGTGCCGCGCGTATGAGCGCATCGCCGACGCCCCGGCGGCGATGCTCGGGCGACACGGCCACCGAGCCGACGCCGGTCACCGGCAGCTTCTCTCCACGCACGTAGGCGTGCAGCGGATAGAGCACCAGGTAGGCCACGATCTCGCCGTCGAGTTCGCCCACACGCACGTCACGCAGGCCGAAGCGCGGGTGATCGCTGAAGAACTCGCGGCGGGCCTCGGCGCTCGACACGCGATAGGCGCGCAGCGACAGGTCCACGAGCGTCTCGATGTCGGTGCGCCGTGCCGGGCGATAACGGAGCGCCGGCGTGCGGGGAGTGCGTGCCGAGCTCACAGTCGGCCCTCCTGCACCAGGAACAACGCCGCGGCGCCGTCGCGCGCGCGCGTGATGCCCGGGCCGCGCAGCCCCTGCCCACCGCGCAGCGCGCGCATCACGTCAGGGCTCTGCCAGTCGGAGTTGAAGTGCGCGAGCACCTCGAAGCGGTAGTTCCCGGCGGGCAGCGGCCCGCGCTCGCCGATCAACGGCGGCGTGTCGAACGTTGAGCCCTGTACGAACACATGCGCCATGGCCACCGACACCACGCCTTTCGGTTCCTTGATCGCGATCTGCAGCTTGGTGCCGTCCGGCAGGCGAACGCGGCCTTTCACGCGCACCGCACCGTTCGACATGCGGTACGGCTCGAAGCGTTCCACGACCGGGGCGCCCTCGGACAGGCCGGTCGTATCGGGCAACGTCTCGAACGACAGTTCCTGCGACGCCTTCTCGCGGCTACAGGCCGCGAGCGAAAGCGAGAGCAGGCAGGGCAGCACGCACGCCCCAAGGGCGCGCCGGAGCGGGGCACGTCGCATGCAGCGCAAGGTAGCAACACGCGCGGTGAAGGGGAACCGCGAAGCGCGCTACATGCCCACCGCGCGTCGCGCGCGCTCGGCCTGGGCGAGATGCCGGTGGCCGTGCACCACCAGGATACGGAACGCGTCGCCGAGGTTGATGCGAAAGAGCGGCGAAACGGGCGAGGAGAACCCGACCCCGAGGTCGAAGCCGTCGGCCTCGTGCATGAGATCGCGCAGTCGTGTCACCGTGGCGAGGAACTCGTCCACGACGTTCGGGCGCGGCTCCAGTCCCACGCGGTAGATGCGCGGGGTGGGCATGGGCTTGCCGCCTTCGACCTGCGCGCGCGTGAGCCAGCCGCCCACGAAGCTCGGTTTCCAGGGGCGGAGCGAGTGGCCGCGTGCGACGGCTTTCGCCACCGCCTGCGGCAACGGCCCGTCCAGGTACGAGCGATTCGACAGGCACAGGTGCTCGAACACCTGCGCCACGCTCCAGCCACCGTCGGGCGGCACTTCGCGGAATTTCGCCTCGGGCAGGCCGGCCACCGCCACGCGGGTGCGGGGCTCGAGACGGTCCAGTTCGACGAGGAGTTGCGCCAGCATGGGGGAACGGAGCCCCGGAGCGGCCGTGGTCATGGGTTCCTCCCGAGATCGGGTTCGCGGGGCGCCCGTCGCGCCGCCGCGCCGGGCAGCATACGCCAAGTCGCGCTCCGAGCGGAGTTTCGGAGTAGGCCATGCGTTCCGGGCCCGCGCCTTGCGTGATTGCGGCGTGGCTCCGGGCTCTGCTAGCTTGCCCAGTCTGTCCGCGCGCCGGGTGCCCTCGGGAGACCGTCGGCCGCGCTGCGCGCGCCGGGTCCCGGCCCCACCGTCTGCCCCGACCGGGCCTACGTCGAGTCGAAAGGAGTCTCGGGTGAACCAGTCCGTTGCGAACCTGCGGCGTGCCGCCGCGGGGCTGGCCGCGTTCGCATTGCTCTCCGGTCTCATGCCCGCGCCCTCGCGCGCCCAGTCGGAGGCCAGGCCCGTCGATGCCGCCGCGGCCGACTCCACGGCCGCCGTCGCCGCCCCATCGGACACCACCGCGCCAGCGACGGTGACTGGGAAGCCGGCGAAGCCGGCCAAGGCACCGAAGGTGGCCAAGGTGAAGCCGCCGCAGAAGTCGTTCGAGGAGCGCAAGAAGGAGCACGGCGTCCATGCCGCCGGATCCAACTGGCTGTCACTGCGCTTCGGCTACGCGAAGCGCTCCGGTGAGCTGAGCGGACAAGGGCTCGTGGGTTATGGTGTCGCCTATCAGCGCATGATGACGAACAAGTACGCGTTCGCGGCCGGCGTCGGCCACGACGTGGTGGGCCACTTCGGATCGCAGATCGACGAGGCGGTGCCGTTCACCGGCGAGTTCCAGCGCCACTTCCGCTGGCAGTCCGCCATGCGCCCGTATGTCGGCCTCGGCGGCGGGTTCTACCTGCGCAAGCAGTACCGCACGGGTCGCGACTACACCACGACCACCACGGGCGGGCCGCATGTCTCGGTGGGATTCATCTCCCCGCTCGACGACAACCACGTGATCGGATTCGAGGCACGCGTGGCGCGACTGCGGGGCAGCCCTGGCATCGTGAACCCCACGTTCGGACCCGGCGAAGAGACCGAGACGATCTGGACGGCCAAGCTGATCTGGGCACTGGTGTACTGACGTTCCCTCCCGGCGTCCCGCAGGGGAAGCCGGGAGGACTGGCGCGCGCCATCGGCCCCTGGAGGGCGCATGAAGCCGTTCGCCGAGGCGTTCGACAGCGCCTGGACGTGGAAGCGGCCGCGACTGTGGCACCGGCGCTTCGAATTGCATGCTGGCGAGCACGTCCTGGCGGTGCTCGAGTCCCGCTCGTTGCTCGGCAGCGCAATGGCGGGCGAGTCCGCCGGTGGGCACTGGCGACTACGCCACGAGGGATTGCTGCGCGGGCGCGTGCATGTGAGTAACACCGCCGAGACCGAGGACGCGGCGGTGTTCCGCCCCCGCTGGTTCGGCGCCGGCGACGTGAGCACCCGCCGGGGTCAGGTGCTGCGCTGGCATCGCGCCGACTTCTGGGGCCGACGCTGGGAACTCGTGGACAGCGGCGGCCTCACGCGGCTCGCGTTCGAACGCTCGCCTGCGATGCTCTCGCCCGACGCGCGAGTCGAGGTGGCGGAAGCGTCGCGCCGCGATCCCGAGCTGGAGCCGCTCGTGCTGCTCGGGTTCTACCTGCTGCTGCTCATGGCGCGGCAGTCGCACGCGGCGCTCTAGCTCCGGGACCGGGACCGAGCGCGCCACGACATGGTCGTTCTGTCGCCATCGTGTACACGGCGACGAACGCCAAGCGGCCACGGGCGCGGCCACGGCCGCGGCACGGACACTGCACGGAATGCCACCCGTCCCCGCGGACCCGCCCCCCGGGAGCAGGACCATGCGTGATTGGAAGGCCGTCTCCGCCGTGGTCGGGATGTGCGTGGTGTTCGTGTCGGCAGCCGTGAGTGGTGCTGGTGCGGCGTGCAAGCTGTGCGATCCGTTCCTCCGTTGTGTGGACTCGACGCCGGGCGCGAAGATCTGCGTGGAAGGTCCCGCGACCTGCACGATGGTGCTGCCGTGCTTCGGGGGCGGCGGCCGCGTGCCCGATTCGCCGGAGGAGTATCTCACCACCTGGACGCTGTTCGACGCGGAAGCCGCGGGTCCGTCCTCGATCGGCGCCGACGTGGGGCCACTGGCGGTGGGCGAGGAGCTGCGCAGGGGCCCGGGCGCGGCGCGCGGGCCCCTGGCCGACGCCGCGCTGGCGCACGGGCGCGAGTTCGCGCTGGTGTTGTCGGATGCGATGGGTGGCGGGTTCGCGCTGCGCCGCACCGTGGAGGGCGCATATGTGCGGCTCGAGGTGCGCGAGGTGTCGGGGGATCAGCCGGGGCGTGTGCTCGCGGATGCTCTGCTGGCGGGGCAGGACCGATTGAGCGTGTCCGTGCGGGTCGCGGGACGCGATCGCGTGCTGGTACTGCAGTCGGCCGCGGTGCACGCCGCGGGGCTGGGGCCGGAACTGGCGCGGTTGCGCGGATCGTTGCGTGCGGCCGCGCGTCGGCTGCCAGAGCGGGGCGAGCCATTGCTGCGGGTGCGGGCGCTCTAGACGATCGCTGCGGAGAACCCTCACCCGGCCCGGCCGAGGACCGGGGTGCGGGGCCTACTCCCTGCGGCGGCGAGCCTGGTGGCGGGCGGAGAGCAGTACGGTGAACAAGACGATCGCGAGCACGCCCATGACGGGGGCGGTCCAGCGGTGGGGGAGGAACTCGAGCAGGATCGCGGCGGCGCCGAACAGCGCGGACAGCGACCAGAGCACGGCGAGCGCCGCGCGGGGCGAGAGGCCGGCATCGAGCAGGCGATGGTGAATGTGCCCGGCATCGCCGCGGAACACGTGCTGCCCGCGCAGCAGGCGACGCACGAACGCGAGCGTGCTGTCGGCGATGGGAACGCCCAATGCCACGATCGGCAACAGCAGTGTGAGCGCGGCGGTGCCTTTGCGGTTCTCCAGCAACGATAGCGCGGACAGAGTGAGTCCCAGGAACTGGCTGCCCGTGTCGCCCATGAACACGCGGGCGGGCGGCCGGTTCCACCACAGGAAACCGCCGCACGCCCCGAGCAGCAGTGCCGCCACGAACATCACGTAGAAGTCCCCGTGGCTGCGGGCCGTCACCCAGAGCGCGCCGCACGCGATTGCCACGACGCCCGCGGCCAACCCGTCAAGACCATCGATGAGGTTGATGGCGTTGGTGAGCACCATCACCCACAGCACGGTGAGCGGCAGGCTCCAGACGCCGGTCACGATCGGCTCGCCGAACGGATTGGTGAGGAGTGGCACGCCGTAGCCGAACACGGTGAGCGTCAGCGCGGCGCACGCCTGCACGCTGAGCTTGGCCCACGGGCCCACGCCGCGCAGGTCGTCGAGGACGCCCAGCGCGAGGATGGGGATCGAAGCGCAGGTCAGGCCCAGCAGCGGTCGCGGATCCAACTCGCGGGCCGGCCCCGGCAACACGCGCGCCGCCCACGCCACCGCCAGCACCGCTCCCGCCAGCGCGAGCCCGCCGAAGCGCGGCGTGGACTCCGTGTGCACGCGCCGCGGGCCGGGGTGATCCAGCGCCCCGAAGCGCAGCGCGAGCGCACGGGCCAGCGGCGTCAGCCCAAGCGCCACGAGCCCGGAGGCGAGCGCGAGCTGCAGGGAGTAGGGCATCAACGAGAGCGCCGGTTGAGCGCCACCAGCAGCCGCGCCCGTGCCATGATGAGGAATGCCGCGAGCGCATCCAGCGCTCGTGGCGCGGGGTGGTGCTTGCGGAAGTAGTGGATCATGCCGCGGTGGCGCTCGAGGATCACGCGGTCCGTCGAGCCCCCGCGGCTGGCCCCGATGTGGTGCACGGTCTCGGCGGCGGGCACGTAGTCCACGCTCCAGCCAGCCTGGTTCATGCGCCGGCACCAGTCCACGTCCTCGTTGAACATGAAGAACGCCTCGTCCATGCCGCCCACCTCGGCGACCGCGGCGCGACGTACGAGCATCGCCGCACCCGACACCCAATCCACACTGCGCGGGCTGGCATGGTCCCAGTCGAGCAGCAGGTACCGCCGCGTCCACGGATTGCCGGGCAGCAGTCGCGACAGCAGCGAATAACGGTTGAACAGGAACGCGAGCGGGCCGGGATACGATCGGGCGCTGTACTCGAGCGAGCCGTCGGTGTTGCGGATGCGTGGCGCGGCGATCGCACAGCGGGGGTGCGCGTCGAGCCACGTGACCAGCTCGTGCAGGCTCGCTTCGCGCCACTCGCAGTCGGGATTCGAGACCAGTACGTAGCGGCCGTGGGTCTCGGCGAAGCCGCGGTTCACCGCCTTCGCGTAGCCGAGGTTCGCGCCGGTGCGCACGACGCGCGTCGTGCTCGATTCGCGTTCCACCAACTCGGGCGTGCCGTCGCTCGATGCGTTGTCCACCACCACGCATTCCCAGAGAAGCGGCGACCCGTCCGCGCCACGCAACCGCATGGCAGGCCCGAGCGAGCGCAGGCAGGCGAGGATGTGGTCGCGGGAGTGGTAGGTGACGACGACGATGGAGAGGTCCATGCGTGGGCGCGGGGGGAGCGAATGGGGCGTGGGAAGTGCTGCGACTCTACCCGACACGATGACGCCGGGCGGAGCGGGCAAGGGGCTCGCTCACACCCGGCGTGTCACCAAAAAAATGACGAACGGCGCGACCGTGATCGAGCCTCTCCCCACGTCTCTCTCCGGGCCCGACTTCCAGTCTGCGCACGTTCGTCGTTGAGGATTGTCGGTGAAGGCTACGGTTCGTGCAACCGTAGATTGGGAGTTTCGAGACTTTTCCCGAGTCATGGACGAATGGCGCAAACCCGCAAGATACCAGGGTGTTGGCCCACCCGAAACATCGTGATGCGGCGCAAGTGACCGGCTTCCACCGGCCAAAATGTTGCCGCTGCGACAGTTCGCTGCGACAGGCACTCCTGGTGCCGTCGCCTCGGGCGACACCCCGTTCAGTCTGTGCCAACACGCCCCCCGAGCGCTCTTCTATTCTCAACTGATCGCCGCGCAGGTGGACCCGCGCTGCTCCAGCGAATTGGTTGTTCGTTGAGAGTCAATCGTCCGCCGAGGGTCGCGACTGGCTCGCTCCCGGCCCTCCCTCGGAGCCGCCCGGAGGCCTGCCTCCCAGGACACGCTCGAACCACGCATTCATCCGGGTCACATGGCTGCCGGGCCAGAACCACCTCCCGCACGCGGGGCACCACGCGAGCGGCACCTGCATCCGCGTGACGCTGCCGGGGACCTCACCGCGAGCTTCGAACGCGGAACGGCGCTGGAGCGCGGTGTTGCACGCTGGGCAACGACTCCAGGGAGCGGTCGCGGGGGCATGGGCCGTGGCGACCGCGCGCAGCGCGGCTTCCAGGTCGCCGCGCGGCGCCTGCACGACGGACACGCTGACTCGGCGCGGCGGGCGGCGGGACGACAGCGTGAGCACGGTGCGCCCCTCGGCAATCGCGGCCGCGAACAGCTCCTCGAGTCGGGCCCCGCGGTGCGTGACCACGTCATAGCCGAGGAAGCGAAGTCGGCGCGCCAACTGCTCGAGCGAGGCATCGGTGACGAAGCGCGTGGGCTCGCCCATGGGCTCGCAAACTAGTCGCGGCCCGCGCGGCCGGCAAGCGGCCGCATGGACGCAACCTCGGCTGCCGCAAGGTGTTCGAAACGTGCCGTTGACGGGCCCGCGGCCGTCCCGCACCCTCGGCGCCCTATGGCTGTTCAACCACGGCGGGTCGGACCCGCCGACCGCGGCCCCGAGTTCTCCACGATCACGCTCGATCGCCGCCGATTCCTTGTGCTGCTCGGCGGCGCCAGCGCTTGGCATTTGCTCGAGCCGTCGCTCGTGTGGGCGAAGCGTGCCGCCGCGACGTTGCCCGTCCTGCAACCCTGGGCGTTGCCCGAGAGTCTGCCCGCGCACCCGATCGAGGCCGCACGCGCCCTGATCGGCGCCGCGATCCTCGCGCCCAGCAACTGGAACACACAACCCTGGCGATTCGAAGTGGATGCCGGGGAGTTGCGCGTGCTGCTCGACCCGCGTCGCACGCTGCCGCTCGACGATCCCGATCAGCGCTTCGCCCAGATGTCGCTCGGCGCGGCGCTCGAGAACATGCTCGTGGCCGCTCGCGCATGGGGACAGCAGCCGAGCGTGCGTTACCTGCCGTGGGGCGCAGCACCGCGGCCGGGCTCGGCGCTCGTGGCGGCCGCGGTCACGTGGCAGCCGGCCGAGCGCCCACGCGACCGCATGCTCTACGCCGCGCTCACGGAACGCCGCTCGAACGCGCGCTCGTTCGATGGCCGCGCCATCACGATCCCGAATCGCGCGCAGTTGCTGGCGCAGGTGGGCGAGGAGGTGCGCGTGCACTGGCTCGAGGACCGCGCCGACGTGAACGCGGTGGCCGACGTGGCGCACGACGCGGTGCGCGCGGTCATGGCGGATCGCGGCGCGCAGGCGGAGCGGCGCGCGTGGCTGCGCGGCTCGGACGGCGAGGTGCGGCAGCGCGGCGATGGCGTCACGCCCGAGCGGCTGGGAATGGGCGGCCCGGCGCGCTGGCTCTCGGGCCGCTCACTCCATCCGCAGAGTCGCTTCTACGGTTGGGGCTCCTCGAGCATGTCGAAAGACACGCGCGGGTTGGTGCGCAGTTCGGGCGCTCTGGCGCTGCTCACACTGCCGGCGCGCAGCGATGCGGGCTGGATCGTGGGCGGCCAGGCGTACGAGCGCTTCGCCCTGCGCGCGGCCACGCTGGGCATCGCGCAGCACCCGCTCTCGGCGCCAGTGGCTTCGCCGCGCCATCGCGCGATCCTCGCGCGACGCTTTCACGCGGAGGGCGAGGAGCCGCTCTTGCTCGTGCGCCTGGGTCACGCGAAGCCCCCGAGCCCGACCCCGAGACGCGGCGTGGCGCTCGTGAGCACTTACCGGACGTCGTAGCCGGGCCGCCGCGCCGTTCACCTGGGCCCCGGGGGCGAGCGCGCAAGCACCTCCCCGACGAAGCGCGATAGCCGGTTCAGCTTCCGCTGACCGTCATCTCCGCGATCAACAACGTCGGAGATGCCACCGACGAGCGCCACACCAGGTCGTCGGCGACCCCGGCGACGGCGCCGAGCATGTCGAGGGAGTTCCCGGCCACGGTCACGCCGTCGACGGGGAAGGTCTTCTCGCCGTGCTCGATCCAGTAGCCCTGGGCCTGGAATGAATAGTCGCCCGTCACGGGATTGAAGCCGAACGAGCCCTGATCGTCGTAGTAGAAGCCGCGATCCACCCGGCGCAACAGCTCCTCGGGCGATTCGGTGCCCGGTTCGAGGTAGAGGTTGTGCGTGCCGATGCCCGGCGTGCCCGACCAGCCGCGCAAACCGTTCGCCGTGCTCGGACGATTCGCTCGACGAGCGTGGTAACGGTCGTAGAGGAACATCGCCACTCGGCCGCGTTCGAGCAACACGTTCGGTCGTGCGCGCACACCCTCGCCGTCGTAGGGCGAGCTGCCAACCCGTCGCGGCAGCGTGGCATCGTCCACGAGGGTGACCAGGGGTGTGGCGACGACCTGGCCCAGTTTGTCCGTGAGCCAACTCGAGCGCTTGAGCACGGACTCGCCGCTCCAGGCCTCGGCCATCTCCGAGATCCACGCCGCGGCGATATCCGGGTGCATCACCACCGGCACGCGTGCGCTCGGCACACTGCGAGCGCCGATGCGGTTCGCGGCGCGAGCCGCCGCGCTGCGAGCCATGGAGTCGAGCGAGGACAGGTCCGCGAGGTGCCGTACGCTCATGCCTTCGGCTCCGGTCTGCTGGCGGCCGTCGCGGTCGTCGGCCAGCGCCACGACCCATGCGGAGACGTTCGTGCCTTCCCACGCGCGCGACACGCCCAGCGAGTTGGCCATGGCGAACGCACCACCCGCACTCGACACGCTCGCACCGTCGCTGCGCGTGACGCGCCGGTCGGCGGCAAGCGTGAGACGCTCGAGTTCGAGCGCCATCTCGATCTTGCGCTCGGTCGCCAACTCCAGTGCCGCGGGGTCCGCGAGTTGCAGGTCGCCGGTGAATGAGCCGTCGGCTTCCTCGGGGCTCACCACGCCGTTCGCCTCGTCCGGTGTGGCGAATCCTGCCAGCGCCACCGCGCGCCGCGCGAGGTCGTCGAGTCCCTCGACGGACAGGTCGGTGCCCGAGGCGAACCCGACCGCGCCGCCGACGACCGCGCGCAGCCCCAGGCCAAGTGTGCCGCTCTGCTTGAGCGTGTCCACCGCGCCGCCGTGCACGCGCACGGTGAATGCGCGCGAGCCCTCGGCGCACGCGTCAGCCATCGTGGCGCCGTACACGCGCGCGCGTTCCACCGCCCGCTCGCACAGCGAACGCAGTGCCTCGGGCGTGGCGTGGCGGGCGGTCATATCGAGGTGCCACCCACGGTGATGCCCGTGAACCGCACCGTGGGTTGGCCCACGCCCACGGGCTTCCACTGGCCGTCCTTGCCGCACGAACCGGTGGTGCCGTCAATGGCCAGGTCCGAACCCACGCCGTCGATGCGAAGCATCGCGTCGTTGCCGTTTCCAGTCAGCGTGGCGTTCCGTACCGGGTGCGTGAGCTTGCCTTCTTCGATCTGCCAGCCCTCGGTGACCTGGAACGAGAAATTGCCGTCGGCTGGATTCACCGATCCGCCGCCCAGCTTCTTGCAGTAAAGCCCACGCTTCACCTCGGCAAGGAGTGCGTCGGGCGCGTGCGGTCCGGGTTCGATCCACGTGTTCGTCATCCGGCACAGCGGATAGTCGCGGTACGAGGCGCGCCGCCCGTTGCCGGTGGCGCCGTGTCCCGTGAGCATGCCGTTCAGCCGGTCCCACAGGTAGCCCACCAGCACGCCGTCCTCCACCAGCACCGTGCGCTGCGCTGGCGTGCCCTCGTCGTCCACGCGAAACGAGCCGCGGCTCCACGGCACGAGCCCCGAGTCCACGATCGTCACGCCGCGCGCGGCCACCTGGGCGCCCAACTGCGTCGCGCGGATGGACGTCTTCCGGCGGATCGTGTCGCCCTCCATGCTGTGGCCGAAGCACTCATGCACCATGACGCCGCCCCAGCCGTTGCACACGACCACGGGCCAGGAGCCGGCTTCGGGCTCGCGCGCCCCAAGCAGCAGCACCGCGCCCGAAGCCGCTTCGAGCGCCACCGACTCGGGCGTGCGCTCGTTCGCGTAGTAGCGGGCCTCGACGCAGCCGCCGGCCGCGGCGAAACCCTCCTGGCGCTGGTCGCCCTCGAGCGCGAGCGTGGACACCACGAGGCGGGAGAGGTGCGTTCGGTCCTCCGCCCAGACGCCTTCGCTGTTGGCCACCACGAACGACTTGGCCGACGAGGCGAATGACGCCGACACCTCGCGCACCCGCCCGTCGTGCGAGCGGGCCGCGACGTCGGCGCGGCGCAGCAGCGAGACCTTGCCTGCCTCGTCGAGTGCCAGCGTGGCGGGATCGTGCAGCACGAACGGCGGCGCGGCATCCACCACGCGGAACGCGATCGGCGTTCCCCGGGAGTCCGTTGCGGCGGGCGGGGCCTCGTGCGCGATGCGGGCCGCCACGCGCGCGGCCTCGCGCATCGCGTCGGGTGAGAATCCATCCGCGAAGGCGTAACCCGTCGCCTCGCCGCGAATGGCACGCACGCCCACACCCTGGAGGACCGAGTAGGAGGCGGCCTTCAGCCGCTCCTCGTCGAGCGAGAACCCCGAGACGGTGGCGTGCTCGGCATAGAGGTCCGCGAACTCCGCGCCGTTCGAGCGCGCGAGCGTCAGCAGTTCCTCGGCAAGTTCCCGTGGCAGCAGCGACGACAGTTCGGGCAGCGGGGAAACCATGGGGTCTCGTCCGTGAGGGGGAACCCTGTTGCCGGCGGCGTGCAGGTGCGGCCGAATGTAGCGGCGTGCGGGGGGGGCCGGCAACCTCGACAGGGCACTCACGAGCTCGGACGAGGCTGGTCTCGAAGCCACGGACGCCATTGGAAGGCAATGGGTTGGCACCCTCCACGGCAACCGTGCGCCAGTCCCGGGCCGGATTCCCTGGCCGGGCCAGAGATAGCGCGAATCCCGTGGCCCCGTCTGTGCGTCATATGGTCGAGAGCTAATGACCGTCGGGTCATTATCGTGACGTTTCGAGCTCCCCCTCATCCCCCGGAGGCGCCATGACGACCGAGATCCAGGAGAAGCACGCACCGCGCTGGCGACGGCGCAAGGAGACACGGCCCGCGGAGATCCTCGCCGCGGCACTCGAGATCTTCGGAGAACGCGGATACGAGGCCACGCGCCTCGTGGACGTCGCCCGGCGCGCGGGCTGCACCAAGGGCACCATCTTCCTCTACTACGAGAACAAGACCGAGCTGTTCAAGGCGGCTGTGCGCGAGGTGATGTTGCCACTCGTGCTCGAGACCGAACAGCTCGTCGAGTCGCACCGCGGCACGGCCCGCAAGCTCATCGAGGCGCTGCTGCGACTGCGCTGGGAGCACATGATGCGCAACCGGCTCTCGGGGCTCGTGAAGCTCATGCTCGCCGAGACGGGCACCTACCCCGAGCTGGCGCGCTTCTACAACGACGAGTTCATCGAACGGAACCAGGCGCTGTTGCGGCGCGTGTTGCAGATGGGCATCGATCGTGGCGAGTTCCGGCCCATGAACGTGGTGCACGTGGGACGCTTCCTCGTGGCCCCGATGATGTTCGCCACCGTGTGGCGGCACGCGTTCGAGCACGCGGTCGACGCGCCGGCCCATCTGGACGAGTACTTCGAGAGCTCGCTCGACATGATGCTGGCCGGACTTCAGGCTACAGGCGTGCCCGAACCCGCTCGCGACTGATTCCGTGCGGGCGCCAGGCTCGCGGTTGGCCGCTGCGTCCCCCGGCGCTAACATCGTGGCTTGCCCTCTTCGCCGGAGCCTCGCATGTCGCGTGAATCCCTCACGGTCGTCATCGCTGTCCTGAGCGTTGTGCTGCTCGCCCTGGGCGGCTCGTTGTGGATGGAGCGACAGCGCGCCCCGGCCCCCGCCCGGGTCGTGCACGCCGCGCTCGAGTCCGGGCAGCGGCGCGTCACGCTCGAGGTCACCGGGTTGTCGTGCGCGAGCTGTGCCTCGCGCGTCTGTGAACAGCTCGAGAGTACGGCGGGCGTGGTGTCCTGCGACGTGGATGCGTCGTCGTCGCGCGCCTACGTGGTGTGCGGCGAGGCCGTCGCGGACAGCTCGCTCGTGCGTGCCGTGACCCGGGCCGGGCGCGAGTACGCGGCCGCCGTGCTCACCCGCTGATGGGGAGCCCGCGACCATGAACCCGGTTCGCCGCTTCCATCACGGTGGTGCTGGCCAAGGGACCTCGAGTCCGGTCGCCGATCCGCAAGCCCACCTGCCCGTTCCCGCGGACGGCGAGGGCTGCCTGGAGATCCTCGCCGACCGCTTGCGCGCGCGGCCCGGGATCGTGGCCATCGAGGCGAACTTCAAAGACAGCACGCTCACCGTCCGCTACCAGCCGTCGCAGGTC
>JANNKI010000035.1:0-4334 GCA_031396225.1 bacterium
GAACGTGCGCACCGACGTGCGCACCATGGGCGGCGAGGACTTCTCGGCGTTCCTGGAGCGCGTGCCGGGCGTGTTCATCGCGATCGGCTCGCGAAACGAGTCACGCGGCCTCACTTACGACCACCACCACCCGCGGTTCGATGTCGACGAGCAGAGCCTGCGCATTGGCGCGGAAGTGCTGCTCGAGACCACGCGGCGCTACCTGGCCTCGTGACGAGCGCCCGACGCGCGGTACTCGCCTGGCTCACGGTGGGTTCGCTCGCGGTGGCCGCGACCGCACCCGCGCTCGCCGACTGGTTGGCACCCGACGCCAGCTTCCGCGACGCCCAACTGCAGTTGCGCCATGCCACGCGCGACACGGTGGGCCACTCCGACGACCCGGCACGACTCGACACGCTCGGCGTGGCGCTCCTGCGCCTGGGCCGCATCTCCGAGGCGCGCGGACTGTTCGAGCGCGTGCTCGCCGCCAGGCCCGGCGACCCCGCGGCCTCCGCGTCGCTGGGCAAGCTGGCGCTGTGGGCCGACCGCACCGGCGAAGCCGAGAGCCTGCTCGTGGCCGCCGGCGACGTGGAACAGGCGCGGGCGGATTTATATGCTGCACGCCTCCGGCGTTCGGAGTGGGCGAGCGCCGCCGCGATGAGCGAGGAGTTGGGCGACGAGGGGCACAAACCCCTGCTCGAGCACCTGGCCGAGTCCGGCGGCATGAAGGTGACGGGGGATCGAGCGCGACTCCTGTTCGAACGCCAGTGGCCCGCGCCGCTCGTGAAGGTGCGGCTGAACGGCGCCACGGTGGTCATGCTGGTGGACACCGGCACGCCGGGCGTGCTGATCGACCGCCAGGCCATGGTGGTGCACGGTGTGCGCCCGCTCAGCGGGCAACGGCTCACGGCGTGGGACGGCACGCGCGTGGCGGTTCGGAACGCGGTCGTGCAAAAGCTCCAGATCGGCGACATCCAACTCGAGAACGTGCCCGTCGGTGTGCTGTCGTTGCACAAGCTGAGCCTCGACGTGAACCCGCAGGCGACACCCGTCTCGGGCGTGATCGGCATGCACGTGCTGCGGCGCTTCGACGTGACGTTCGACTATCGCAAGCGCCGCTTCGAACTGGCCCGCTTGGGCTCGACCGCCGGGGCCCCTGGGATCCGAGTGCCGTTCGAGTTGTGGGGCGAGAACGAACTCACGATGTGGGGTGCGATCCAGGGCGGTCGCCGACTCGCCATGACACTCGCCACGGGCCTGCCCGGGGCCGGGGTGGGCGCGCCGGACGTGGTGTTCGAGGAGCACGGACTCAAGTCAGGCGGCGTGTCCAAGCTGGTCAAGGGCGCCGGCGTGTGGCTGCAGGGACGCGCATGGTCGCAGGTGAACGTGCCGTCGCTCACGCTGGGCGGCATGGCGTGGGACAAGCTGCCGGGCTGGTCGGGCGCGATGGAGCCGGTGGAGATGTGGCGGCACGGCGTGCGCCGCGACGGGCTCCTCGGCCCCGGCCTCCTGCTCAAGCGTCGCACCTCGATCGACTGGGCCAGGCGCGAGTTGGTGTTCGAGGACTAACGCCCGGCTTCGGGCGCTCGCGGCCGTTCCTGCTCACGTTCGCCGGCGTGAATGCTCTTGACCAGCGTCCCGTCCACACTGACGTTGGCGCCGTGTTCGAAGACCAGCTTGCCACCGCGATAGCCGGTGACCCCCACCGCCACCGCGGCGCCGATCTGCAGCAGCAGCGCGAGCCCGGCCAGCGCGTTGGCAAAGCCGCCCTTCACTCGTGACGCCACGCCGAGTGCCACGAGCGCGCCGCCGGCGAGCCGCGTGGTCAGGCCGGCCGCGTCCTGGTGCGCGTCGATCGCCTCCTCGGGCACGCCCTGCTTGCGCTCGGGCACGCGGTGCGCGGGTTTGCCCGACTGCTCCGCGAGAACCGCTCCCACGAAGCCGATCACCAGCATGAGCACGGAGGCCTTGCGCAGCCAGTCCCGGTCGAGCAGCCGGGCGAGGATGGCGAGCAGCGCGCTGAGGATGAGCAGCACGATGGGCGTGTGCACGATATGCGGATGGAACGGCCCGAGGAACGACAGGTTCATGGCAGCCTCCGGGAGGGGACGGGCGAGACCGGCAGCATAGGACAAGCCCCTGCCCCGCGTCAGCCGTTGCGAGGCGCACCGAGGATGCTAGATTGCGCCCCATGTCGGCCCGCCCCCCGCTGCCCGTGCTGCTGCTGCGCGTGCTTCTCGCGATCGCATTCGAAGGCGTCCTGCTCGCCTGGGGGCTGGGCGGGTTCGCGGCGCTGCTCGCCTCGCCGCGCGCCTTGGCGTTGCTCGCCATCTGGGGCGTCGCGGGTCTCACGCTGAGCGTCGCGCGGCCCGGGCGGGCCCACGACACGGTGAGCGCCGAGCGCAACGCGGGCGCCATGGTGGCACTGGTGGCGCTGGCGTTGATGCCACTGGCGATCCCGCCGGTGTCGGCTTGGGGCGGACGCCGAGCGCTCCTGCCGCTGCCCATGCCCGAGCTGGTCGGCTGGCTCGGCGTGGCGCTCTCCGCACTCGGTCTGTGGATCCGCGTCTCGGCCATGCGACAGCTCGGCGCGCGCTTCTCGCCCCTGGTCGCGCTCCAGCGCGACCACGCGCTCGAGACCACCGGCTGGTATGCGCGCGTGCGGCACCCGGGCTACCTCGGCGCACTGATCGCCAGCCTGGGCGCGGCGATCGCGTTCGGCAGCGCGCTCGCGTTGCCGCTGGTGCTCGCCATGACGGCGTTCCAGTGGGAGCGTCTTCGCCGCGAGGAGCGGATGCTCGCCGGCCACTTCGGCGACACCTGGCGAGCGTACGCCGCGCGCACGGGAGCACTGCTGCCACGGCTGACGGGGCGCTGATCGGCCGATTCCACCGGTGCGGTCCTTGACCCGCTCCGGGGCATCCCCGAGACTCCGGCTCCATGCGCATCGTCTACCACGTCATGTCGGCGCCCCAACCGCTCGGCCTGGTGTTCCTGGCCGCAAGCGAACGAGGGCTGCGCCACGTGGACTTCATGGACCGACGGAGCCTCAAGCGCACGCTCGCCACGCACGACGCCCCGGCCGCCGAGACGCGGTGGGAGCCGTCGCTGTTCGAGCTGCGGCCGCTCGCCGACCAACTGGAGCAGTACTTGACCGGCGCCAGCCGCACGCTCGACTGGGCGCTCGACCCTCAGGGCGACGGGTTGTCGCGCTTGGTGTGGCGCGCGCTCCGGCGCGTGCCGTACGGCGAGACGTGCACGGTGGCGGAACTGGCGCGCGAGGTGGGCCAACCGCGCAACCTGCGCGCCGTGGCGCAGGCCGTGCTCACGAACCCGCTCGCGATTGTCGTCCCTTGTCACCGCGTGCTGGGCGCGGACGGCAAGCCGTCCAACTACGTGGGCGGGCTGCCGCGGAAGAAGTACCTGCTTTCGGTGGAGCAGCGCTTTCACAAGATGGGCGGCCTCGACGACAACCGCGTCATCGGCGAACTGGTCCGCCGCGTGGCGCGGCCCGCATCGGCGGCGCGAGTTGTCCTGAAGCGCGCGGCCACGAAGAAGCGGTCGGTCGCGTCCCCGACGCGCGCCGCCGCGCCGCTCAAGGCGACGAAGAAGCGGTCGCGCTGACGCGCACCTGCCGCGCCTCGGCGAGTTTCATGAACAGGAACTCCGACCGGCGGACAACGAATGCGGCCTCCGCTCACGCGAATCTAGTCGAATCCCTCGAACGCCTGCGTCGCCCCGAGGAAGCCGGTCACATGGACCGGCACTTGGCCTCCAACGCTGTGATCGTACTCGAGGAATCCCAGTGGACCGGAGATCGGGTCGATCATCCCTGCCGGGATGCTCGGGCTGCGGGCCCCGATGGTCCCGGGAGTTCCGGTCGCGAGGGTGCGGTTGAAGAGGAAGGTGCCCTCCTTGACCGGCCATCCAAAGTTGCCGCCTGGCTCGATGTGGCTCGCGCCGACGTCGTTGGCGTTGACGCCATCGCCGAGTGCGAGATACGCGTGGTCGTCCGGGCCGAACTGGATCGCGCCGCCGTTGTGATTCCCCGCGTTCTTGCCGAAGGATGATGAGCTCGCGGCGAGACTGGCGATGCGACGCCTCCGCTGACGCGTTCCGTCAGGCTGGACTGCTCGCGACCTGCGCTGACCGGCGCACGCCCCTCGGGGCCAGGCTCGACACCGCGAACTTCACGCGCTCCTCGAGCGTGGCGGCGGGCAGCGCCTCGCACCGCTCGGCCGCGGCGAGTGCCTCCCGGGCGCTCAACCCGAGTGCGCGGAGCCAGGGCACCACGCTGCGATCCGGGTCCTGCTCGGCCGCGACCGCGGCGCGCGCGCCCGCCTTCGCCGCCTCGC
>JANNKI010000037.1:0-3032 GCA_031396225.1 bacterium
GCGAGGCGGCGAAGGCGGGCGCGCGCGCCGCGGTCGCGGCCGAGCAGGACCCGGATCGCAGCGTGGTGCCCTGGCTCCGCGCACTCGGGTTGAGCGCCCGGGAGGCACTCGCCGCGGCCGAGCGGTGCGAGGCGCTGCCCGACGCCACGCTCGAGGAGGAGCGCGTGAAGTTCGCGGTGTCGAGCCTGGCGCCGAGGGGCGAGCGCCGGTCAGCGCAGATCGCGAGTAGCCCGGGCTGACGCAGCGCGACCGATCGAGCCATGCGAAACTCGGAGGGCCCTCGGAATCAAAGAAGCACTCAAGTATGCGCCTCGAGGACGGCGACGTGGTCTGGGCCTGTTCGAAATCGACTTGCGAGGAAGGTGGCGTCCGCGGGCATCGAGGACAAGAAACCGGACCACACGACACTCTGCTTCACCTCAGCTTGAACAGCAGCATGCACCCCGCCGGCATGGCGTCGGGTCGGCGCGTCCAGAGCGGCCGGAAGTCCAGTTGCAGCGACTCCGCCGTCCGCCCCTCGCGCAGCATCATCCGCTGCGAGAGCCCCACGTAGTAGTAGCTGCTCACGGCGAGCCAATCGCTCTCGGGCCCCGGCGCGCCGCCGCGGAACGGCACGTAGTCGATGTCGTACACCGACGGCTCCGCCGTGCCGTGATAGGCGAGGTGCACGCGCTGGATGCCGCGACGGTCCAATTCCTCGCGCAGTGCCACGAGCCCCTGGCCCCAGTCCACGTTGGAGTCGTTCACGATACACTGGCCTTTGGCGGGTCCGCCGGCGATCGCGTTGTAGAACGACAGGTGCCACGGCGCGTGTGCGCAGGTCTCGAGCGCCTGCACGGCCGCCAGCGCCACGACCGCACGTCGCCACCACGCCGCATCACCGCGGCGGCCCGAGGCGAGAGCGCCGAGGCACACGGCGAGCGCGGGCACCACGGGGAACACGTAACGGATGCCGATGCCCAGCCGGCCCACGAACATGCCGATCCACAGGAACAGGAGCGCCGTGGCCAGCGGCCACAGCACGCGCCGCGCGCGCGGGCGCCGGAGCGCGCAATAGAGCGCGAGCAACGCGACGGCTCCAAGAAACCCGAGCGGCCATTTGGCCGCGAGCGCCACGGGGAAGTACGAGAGCGGTGCTTCGCGGCGCACGATCCCCAGCAGGTAGCTGGGTGTCTTCCCGGCCTGCGACTCCACTGCCTGGCGATCGAAGCCGCCCACGTACGCGTCCGGCAGCGGCAAGCGCAGCGCCGGCAGCGCCTGCTGCAACTTCTGGAAAGCCTGCGACTCGAAGCGCCAGTCGCCAAGCGGCGCCCATGACGTGCGCCCCAGGTATCCCGCCTGGAGCGCCACCAACGTGGTGACGGCGAGTAGTGCGAGACCCGCGAACACTCGTCGCGGCGCACGCACGCGACGCGCGAGCAACTGCGCCAGGGTCATTGCCAGGAGCAGCGGCGGTAGGAACACGGCGGTGAAGCGCACGAGGAACGTGAACGCCACGGCGAGTGCGGTGAGCCCCCAATCGCTCCAACGTCCGCGCGTCACGAACGCCTGCCAAGCCGACAGCGACGCCACGAAGCCGAGCGCGGTGGGCACGTCGAGCGTCACGAGTCCCGCGTGCGCGAGCGCTTCCGGTGCGAAACTGTAAAACGCCAGCGACACGAGAGCGCCGAGCGCGCCCCAACTGCGTCGCGCCCAGTGCCAAACGACCAGCGCCAGGACCCCCGAGAGGAGCACCAGCACCAGCCGGCCGGCCACGAAGATGCGCTGGTAACGGTCGGCGTTCGCGCGCATGAACGCCACGCCCACCGTGCCCTGCTCGCCGTCGCCGAGCGCGGCCTCGTCCGGTACGCGCGCGCCCGCGGCGAGTGCCGCCGCACCCGCCAGGGCCTTCACGAGCGGCGGGTTCACCGCCGAGACGCGCAGCTCCCCGCGCGCCGCGGCGAGGATGCCCGATGGCAGGTGAAAGTTCTCGTCGAACGTGACGCTGTGCCGCACCGCGCCCCACGTGGCGAGCACCACATGCGCCACGACGAGCAGCACCACCCACGCGCGCTCGTGGGGCACGCGCGTGCGCACCAGGCGATTCGCCGCCGGGGGTCTGGCCACGACCTTCCGCGGCGCGGCGCTCACGTTCGCCGCACCATGAGCACGGTCACGTCGTCATCGAACGGTTTGTCGTCGCCGAACTCCGACAGTCGCGCCATCAGGTCGGCCACGGCGTCCTCGGACGGCATGTCCGCGGCCGTGCGCAGCCACTCGCCAAGACGCTCCAGGCCGAACATCGCACCGCTCGCGTCCTCGCGTTCGATCACGCCGTCGGTGTAGGCCACGAGGCTCGCGCCGCGGTCCACGTGCACGAAGCCCAGCCGGTACGTCGCACCCGGGTCGGGGCCCAGCAACATGCCGCCCACGGTGAGCTCGTGTACGCCGCGCGTGTCCAGCAACAGCGGTGGCGGGTGCCCGGCGTTGATGTAGCTCAGGTTCCCGTTGCGCTCCAGTTCGCCGAAGAACAGTGAGATGAATCGCGAGGTGAGCCCGCTCTGGTGGATGACGCGGTTCAGCCGCTCGACCATGCGCGGGATCTTCAGGTCGCGCTCAACGCCCATGCGCAGCCCTGTGGCGACGTCGCGCGCCTGGAGCGCCGCGGGCAGGCCGTGTCCCGAGGCGTCGGCCACGGCGAACCCCAGCGTGTCCGCGTCCACCTCGTGATAGTCGTAAAGGTCGCCGCCCACGGACTGGGCCGGCGTACTGGCCGCGAACACGTCGAAGCCAGCGAACTCGCGCCGGCCCGGCGGCAGCAGCGACAGCTGGATGGTGCGCGCCTGCTCGAACAGGTCCTCCAATCGGCCGCGCTCGAGCCGCTGGCGCACGGCGTACACGATGGAGTTGAGCGCCGAGAGCAGCTCGGCGCGAGTGGGCACGGTGCGCAACCCGTTGGGCGCCGCCGGGAACACCGCGACGAGCGGGCCATCCAGTGTGCCCACGGCGAACAGCCCGGTGAGCCCCGCGCCGGTGTCGCCCACCCAGGGCAA
>JANNKI010000048.1:0-6760 GCA_031396225.1 bacterium
CAGCGTCCGGCCGGTTTCATTGACTTCCACAAGGAAGCAACTGCTTCGAACCACCCCAGCCATGGAAGACGACGAAGATCTCATCGACGAGCACCACTTGCAGGTGGCAAAGGAATCCATGCGCGCCGCCGATCCGGATCGGGCGGAAGAGCAATTCAAGGAATTCTTCGGAGCCGGGTCCTCCACATGGACCGGTTGGGACGAAAGGTTCGTCACCATCATCGAAAATAACAGCCGCGCCGGCTTGCTCTACGGAACCATGGGCAATGATTGGCATTTCCTCTTCGCCCCGGCGGCGGCCGAGGGATTCTGGGTTTTCGCCGACGAGACCATGAAAGGCAAAGGTTTCCTCAAACCCGATACTCTGGCTCTACTCACCGAAATCGCCGTGGAGAAAGGGCTGTTCACGCGTTGAGGTCACCAACTTTCGTTTCATCCATTTATAACACTTCCTCCATGTCCGCCGAAGCCAGCGCTTCTTGTGGGTGTTATGCCTCTGGTTGATCACGCTGAAAGGCAGCCGCCGCGTCGAGCATGACCTCCTCGACGAGGTACTGGACCGCCTGCTCAGGCGTCATGCGACCCGAGTGGAGCGACATGTCCACCACCACGCGACAGGCGCGGAACAACTGGTCGCGCAGCTGGAACAGGCGCGTGAGCGGGTCGTGCGTGAAGTAGCCCTGTTCCCACATGAGCTCCTCGCAGTAGAGCGCCCAGCCCTCCGCGAAGACGTCGCTGTGCACGATGCGGCGCAGGCGGGTGGCGGCGCGATTCGCATGCGAGAGCTGCAGGTGGTGGCCGGGGTAGCCCTCGTGCAGGGCGACGATCGGCAACGCCGGGGCGCAGTGCGCGCCGAGCTGCGCGGCCTGCTCCGTCTTGGAGCGCCGGATGTCGATGGGCGTGACGTAGAACACCCCCGAGGGGTCCGCGTCGAACGGCGCCGGCGCCTGGTAGGCCGCGTACGGCAGCATGCCGCGCTCGAAAACGGGCGTGTCGAGGATCTCGAGGCGCTCACCGGGCGGCAACGGCGCGATGCGACGTTCGATGACGAAGCGCTTGGCCCGGTCCATTTCAGCCACGTACGCCTCGCGCAACCAGTTGGCTTCGGGCGTGCGCTGGCGGCCTTCGTCGATGAGCAGGCGCCAGTGGCTGTCCGGGTCGTGGCGACGGGCCTCGTCCTCGAGCAGGACGTGGGCGTGCGCCACGTGCTCGCGCCCCACGCGCTCGAGCTCGGCGCAGGTGTAGGGCACCATGTGCTCGCGCTCGAGTTTGTAGTTGATCCAGCGTTCGCCGATGGCGAACGTGCCGCCGGAGCGTGGCTTGAGCTCGTGCTCCATCCACTCGTGGAACTGCAGGAATCCCGCACGTGCGCGGTTGCCGGCATGCTCGAGGCGTTCGGCCTCCCCCGGGAACTGGCGGAGCAGCGTGCGCACCACTTCGTCCACGAACGTGGGTCCGTGCGCCGCCATCTCGAGGCTCGAAGCCAGCAACACGGGCGGCACCTGCTGCAGATTGGGCCTCACGGAGTCGAGGTACTCGGGAATCGCCATGAGCCGCGAGACCGCGGCTTCCTTGCGTTCGTCGAGCGGCGCGAACGAGCGGGCGAGCAGCAGGTGCACCGCGTTGAATGCGCGATCGAGGTAGATTCCGGGGTTCTTCTGGCAGACCTTCACCTCTTCCAGGTCGGCCTTGAGCGCCGCGATCCGCGAGCGCAGCAGCGCGAAATCCACGCGCGGCTCGAGCGGCAGCTCGTCCCACGGCACCGAGGCCACCAGGCGCTGGTCCAGGTCACGCAGCCATGCAGCGCGCGCCCGCAGCCCGTCCGGCGTGTCGTCGGGCAGCAAGTGGTCATAATCGTGGATGCCTGCTTCGGTGGCGGCCACGGGATGGTGCTTCATGAAGAGTTCGACGAACTCCTCGCTGAGCGCCGTGAATGTGCGGATGGTCTCGATCATGCGGGATGGGCTCAAGCCTCGCGGGAGGGGAACGCCAAGGGCGTACCGGGCATGGAAACCCCTCCATCCTATCGGCTTTCGCAGCTCCCGGCTTGAACCCCAAGGCCCTCCCGGAGGGCAGGAGGGCGGGCCCGGGAACCCCGGACCCGCCGCCGGAGCCAGAACGCTCAGAGCCGGGACAGGTTGGCGGCCTGTTTCCCCTTGGGCCCGGACACGAGGTCGAACTCCACGCGCTCGCCCTCGGCCAGCGAACGGAAACCGTCCGAGCCGATGGCGGAGAAGTGAACGAACACGTCCTCGCCCGTGTCCGACGCGATGAAGCCGAACCCCTTGGCATCGTTGAACCACTTGACCGAACCCTGCACGCGGCCTTCTGACGGGCCCACGGGAGCCACCGCGCGCGTCGGACGTGCACCGCCCGCTCCGCGGCCACCGCCGAAGCCTCCGCCGTGGCTACCGCCGTGGCCACCGCCGTGGCCGCGTTCGTGTCCACCACTCTGCCCACCGCCGCCCTTCGAGGCGTTGAAGCAGTCGCGGCACAGCACGGGGCGCCCCGACGTGGGCATGAACGGCACTTCGGTGTCGCGACCGCACTGCGAGCACTTCGCGGGGTACATCTGTTTTTCGGGACGGCCGTGCGAGCCGCCTCCGCCTCCCCCGCCTCCCGGCCCTCCGGAGCCGCCGCGGCCCGTCTTGCGCTTCTCGCGGCAGGACTTGCAGCGCGTGGGTTCGTTCGTCAGTCCCCGCTCGCGATAGAACGCCTGCTCACCGGCGGTGAACAGGAACGCCTCGCCGCAGTCCACACAGGTGATGCTCTTGTCCTCAGTGCTCGCCATGGCGACGGTGGACCTCCCGGTACGGATGATGGAGAACGGACGGCGACAGCGGGGCGCTCGAGACACAAACGCCCCGACAGGCAAGCCTGCGGGGGCGACTCAAGCCACGCGACGGACTGGCGACACGGGCACGCAGAGGAAGCACGCAAAGCTGGATGGCGGTCACTGAAGGGCCCACTCGACGGACGACCCACTGGGGGGGGACGAACCACGAGCAAAGTATCCTGCCCTGCGCAACGCCCAGTCAATGCCCGAAACGCGGTGCGGGGCGCGATCGAGCGCTTCCGCGCAACGCGGCTCGCACCGGGCCCGACCGTGGAGGGAGCTTCGCACGTCGGGCCGCAACCGTGTCTTGACACGGAAGGGTCCGCGGCCGCCGTTCAGCGTCGCGGCGGCGCGCACAGGGCGTGCAACACGTCCGCCATGGTGGTCACGTCGAGCAGGTTGTGGTGGAACACCGGCACGAGCCGCCACGGGTCGCCGTTCCGCACGTAGTCGTGATAGAGGCCGGGGATCTGATCCCCCGGCACGTCTCCGGTGCGCCGCCGGCGGCACACGCGCAGCTCGAGCGTGGTGAGCCGGCAGTCCGGCAGCTCGAGGCGCCAGCGCCGCCGCGCGTGGTGGAGCAGGTCCAGGTGGTGGCGCGGCAGGCGCATCTCCACGCCGTGGGAGAGGGAGCGCGCGGCGAGGAACGGAGCGTCGTAGGACTTGCCGTTGAACGTGACCAGGACGTCGAAACCGCGCGCCTGCTCGGCGACCGCCGCGAGCAGCGCCGCCTCCTCGCCGTAATGGCGCGCGAAGTATTGACGCAGCACGAAGTCCTCGCCGTTCCAGTGCATGGTCCCGGCCAGGAACACCGGGCTCGACGAGAGCCCGCACGTCTCGAGGTCCAGGAACAGCGCGCGCTCCAGGCCGAGCAACCGCATGGACGAGAGCTCCGCCTCGCCCGGCGGCGGCTCGGGCAACCGCCCCCACGTGCTTCGCCGTCGCTCCACCTCGCTCCGCAGGCGCTCGTGCACGTACACGCCACCGTGCTTCTCGTGCCGCCACTCCCCACCCGGCAGGAACGCCTCGACGCCGGTGGCGCCGGCGTCGGTGGCGGCGCCGAGGCGTGCCGCGTTCGCGGGCGGCCCCGCGCGGCGACTGCGCACCAACTCGCCCAGCCGCACGCGCAGCGCGTCGCCGAGCGGGCCGCTCATGCGTTCCGCTCGGCGACCAGCGCCAGCCGGCGGCTGTCCACACCGTAGGGTTCGCCTTCGGCGCCCCCGACCACGGCGAGCACCCGAAACCCGTGACGCCGGAGCAGTGCCGACAGTTCGGCGCAGGTGTACGTGCGAAGCGTGAACTCCTTGGTCACCTGCGGCCCGCCCTGCGGGTCGATGAGCATCTGGCGGGTCAGCACGCGCGAGGTCACCAGGTCGAGCGTGGTCTCGGTCATGAGCAGCGCACCGTCCTCGCGTTGCGTCCACGTCCGGTCCTGCGGGTGCGCGAGCAACCAGTCGCGGTTCGCCATCTCCAGGAGGAATCGGCCACCGGGGCGCAACGCCCTCGCCACCTCGGCCAGGACGCGCTCGTTGTCGTCGTCCTCGAAGTAACCGAACGACGTGAAGAACGAATAGAGGGCATCGAATGCGCGGTCGAATCCGAGTGCGCGCATGTCGCCCGGTCGCCAGGTCACCTGCACGCCGGCCGCGGCGGCATCGGCGGCGGCGATGTCGAGGTAGCGCGGATTGAAATCGAGGCCGGTGACCCGGTAGCCCAGTTGCGCCATGCCGATCGCGTGCCGGCCGAACCCGCACGCCAGGTCCAGGACCTCGGCCCCGTCGGGGGCGTCGAGCGCTGACGCGATGAAGCGCGTCTCGGCGGCGGTGCGCTCGGGCTTGAACTGCGGTCGGTAGATGCGCAGGTAGTCGTCGTCGAAGAACGCGACCGGCCACTCCGGTGTGGGTTCCATGCGGGCGAGGCCTCCAGGCGAGGGCGTGACGAGCGATGATAACCGGCGCTGCACAGGGGCGCACGAGGCCGGCCCATGCGACGGGCGAGGCGCGCGATCACCGCGAGAGCCACCCTCTGAGCAATGCGCGTGCGGCGTCCTTCGTCGGGATCTCGCGGGTGTTCCGGATGCCGTCCCAGTCCTGCTGTTGCGCTGGGCGCAGGACGGGGAGGCCGACGCAGGCGGGGCAGCCGGTGCCGCACGGGCAGCCGTCGAGGTGCGCGAGCGCGGCTTCCGCCAACTCATCCAGACGCGTCCAGCCCTGCTCGGCGAATCCCAGTCCGCCGGGGTAGCGGTCGAACATGAACAGCGTCGGCCGCCCGGTGTTGGAGGAGTCGAGCAGGCCGCCCAGGTCCACGGGATCGCACATGGACAAGAGCGGCAGGAGCTGCACGAACAGGTTGCGCACCCCGCTCAGCGCTTCCCACGGGTTCAGGCCGAGCCGAGCGAGGTCTCGAGTCGTGTCCTCGCTCGGGGCGAGCCAGAAGCCCGCCGTCTCCAGCGTGAGGCGCGGCAGCTCGAGCGGGTGGTAGCCGATCGCGTCCAGCGAGCGGTAGCGGATCTTCTTGAATGCGATCGTCTGCCAGCTGTAGGTGAGGTCGCCGAAGCGCACCTGCTCGCCGCGCCAGTGGCGCGTGCGCAGCTCGTTCCGTACGCGGATGTTCGTGTCGAGCACCGGCTGCGTGTAGTAGTCCACGGTGCGAGGCTCGGCCGTGGCCACCTTCTGCTCCAGGTCCAGCGATCGCACCCACCAGGTCCCGCCCTCGTGCAGGTAGATGGCCTCGGGATACACCAGCTCGAGACCGCTGATGGCGTCCACCGTGCCGATCACGGCGTTGGCTCGCGAGCCGTCCACGATGGTGTAGGTGTCGTCGCTCATGCTGCGCAGTGACACCCTGGCCCCCGGGAACGCGCTGTTGGACCAGTACGCGCGCCCGTCGATCACGCGCGTCTCGCCGGCCTCGTCCAGCGCGGCCAGCACGTCGCGCATCTGCTCGCCGAAAGCGGCTTCGTCGCCCTCTCCCACCGGCAGCTCGTACGCCGCGCACGCCAGTTGTTGCGCGAGGATGTAGGGATTGTGCGGGTCCACGCACGCGGACTCGGTCGGGCGCCCGAACAGGAACTCGGGGCGGCGCATGAGGTACTGGTCCACCGTGTCGTTGTACGCCACCAGCACCACCAGCGACGGCGCGCCGCTACGCCCGGCTCGGCCCGCCTGTTGCCAGATGCTCGCCAGCGTCGGTGCGGCGCCGATCAGGATCGCCGCGTCGAGACCACCCACGTCGATACCCAGTTCGAGCGCATTGGTGCTCACCACGCCTCGCAGCTCGCCCGAGAACAGCGCCTTCTCGATGGCGCGCCGTTCCTCGGGCAGGAAGCCACCGCGATAGGGCCGCAACCGCTCATGCAGCGGCGCCACCGGTACACCCAGGCCGTCGCGCGCATCGCCGGCGAGCCCGGGTCGTGAGCGCTCGAGCGTTTCGCGCGTATACCGATAGACCAGCTCGGCACTCACTCGCGACTTCGTGAACGCGATGGCTTGCGCTCCGTGCTCGAGCACCCCCGCCAGCAGCTGGCAGCCCTCCACGTTGGAGCTGCGCCGCTCGACACGCGTGTCGTCGCGAAACGGCGGGTTCCAGAACGCGAAGTGCTTCTCGCCCCGGGGCGCGCCGTCGTCGTCCACCACCGTGACGTCACGGCCGGTGAGCGCATTGGCCAGCTCGCCCGGATTTCGGATCGTGGCGCTGCACAGCACGTAGCGGAACTCCCCGCCGTAGTGGCGCACGAGCCGCTCGAGCCGCCGCAGCACGAGTGCGACGTGGCTGCCGAAGATGCCGCGGTAGGCGTGCATCTCGTCGATCACCACGTAGCGCAGGTTGCGCAGGAAGCGAGCCCATTTGGCATGCTGCGGCAGGATGCCGGCGTGCAGCATATCGGGATTGGAGAGGATGACGTTCGCCTCGGTGCGAAGCTTC
>JANNKI010000544.1:0-4375 GCA_031396225.1 bacterium
GCGCGTGCGCGGCGGCAGCGCGCTTTACGCCGCCGACGTGCACGTGCCCGGGGACTTCTCGGCCGCCGCGTTTCTGTTCGCGGCCGCGGCGGCGGAGCCTGGCGCCAGCGTCACGGCGCTGGAGGTGAACCTGAATCCCACCCGCACGGCGTTCCTCGACATCCTGCGCGAGATGGGGGCGCTGGTGAGCGTTGCAAACGAGCGCGTCGCGGCGGGCGAGCCGCTGGGCGACGTCACCGTGCGCGGGCCCGATCAGCTGCGGGCGTTCGATGTGCCGCCCGAGTGGCTTCCGCGCATGGTGGACGAAGCACCGGCCTGGGCGGTGGTCGCCTCGGCGGCGCACGGGACCTCGCGCCTCGCGGGCGCCGGCGAGCTGCGCGTGAAGGAGAGCGACCGGATCGCCACGCTCGCCGCCGGGTTGTCGGTGCTGGGCATCGCGTCGGTCGAGCGTGAGGACGGCCTCGAGGTGACCGGCGGACCTGCACGCGGCGGTGGACGCATCGCCACGCATCACGATCACCGAATCGCCATGGCGTTCGCGGCCCTCGCTTGCCGCAGCTCGGAACCCGTGTGGTTCGACGACCTGGCCAGCGTCGCCACGTCCTACCCGGGTTTCTTCGAAGTGCTCACGCTGATCGGGGCCGCCGTGCTCCCGGACGCCGAGGCGGGAGGGAGCGCTTGAGCTTCGTCGTCACCATCGACGGTCCCGCGGCGGCGGGCAAGAGCACGACGGCGCGCGCGATCGCCCAGCGGCTCGGCTGGCGCTACCTCGACACCGGGGCTTACTACCGCGCGCTCGCGCTGAAGGGCCAGCGCCAGGGACTGCTGTTCGACGATGACGCGGCCACGCGTCTCGCGCGCGAGACGCGTATCGAGTTCTCAGGAGACCCGGTCCGCCCGCACGTGCTCCTGGACGGCGAGGACGTGACCGATTCGATCCGCACGCCCGACGTCAGCGAGGGCGCCTCACGCGTCGCCGCGTTCCCCGGCGTGCGCCGGCTGCTCGTGGAGTGGCAGCGCTCGCTTCGAGAGCGGGAGCCGCTCGTGGGCGAGGGGCGCGACCTCGGCACCGTGGTGTTCCCCGACGCCGAGGTGAAACTCTACCTGGATGCCGATCTCGACACTCGTGCAGCGCGGCGATTCGCGGAGCTCAAGCGGAGCGGGCTCCACGCCCTGCCCGAAGCCGTGCGCGAGGAGATGCGCTCCCGCGACGAGCGCGACCGCTCGCGGGCCGACAGCCCGCTCAAGCCGGCCCCGGACGCCACGGTGCTGGACACGACCGGCATGGACCTCGAACGTCAGATCTCCGCGGCGCTCGCGGTGATCCGGGCGCATCCGGACTGTCCTCCGGGGGCGGCCGGGCCGACAGGGGAACCGCGATGAACGGGGCCTGCGCCCGTGACGGTGACCCGTCCGGAGCGCTCGGTAGGGCCGAGCCGAGCACGCCGGACCACTTGGAGAACGCTTGAGCCTGCACTATAGTGCGTCCCGCTTCCTGCTCGGGGGTATCGTGGGTGCCCTGAGCGGTTGGGAGGTTCGCGGACGCGAACATGTGCCGCCCTCGGGCGGCGTGATCGTGGCCTCGAATCACATCTCGTTCTGGGACCCTCCGCTCGTCGGCACCGCGGCGATCCGCGAACTGCACTTCCTTGCCAAGGAGGAGCTGTTCCGGCCGCCGATCTTCGGCTCGCTCATCCGCGCGTTGAACGCCATCCCCATCCGGCGGGGCGTCGCGGATCTGAGCGGCCTCACGAAAGCCATGGACGTCCTGCGAGCAGGGCGTGCGCTCATCATGTTCCCGGAGGGAACACGCGTGCGCGACGGTGAGTTGCACGCCGCCCGCCCGGGCGTCGGCATGCTCGCGGTCGCGACGGACGCGCGGGTCGTTCCGACGTACATCGTGGGCAGTGATCATCCGCGGAAGTGGTTGTTCCGACAGGGCAGGCTGCGGGTGACGTTCGGCCCGCCGCGGACCTGGCGGGAACTGGCAGGACCGGACGCCGACCTCGAGCCGGGACGCACGCTCTACCAGAGCGTGGGTGCCGGCGTGATGCGCGAGATCGCGGCGCTCAAGGCCGACCAGTTGAATACGGCATCACGCGGGACGGCCTAGCGGCTGTTTCTGCATATTCCATACTCAGGAGGTAGTCGCTTCATGTCGGAACTCCAGGAGCACATCCCCAACCCCGTCAGCACCAAGCGGGCACCCGCGTTACCCCTCTTCCCCCTCAATTACGACGATGAGGAGGAGCTCACGCTCGAACAGCGCCAAGCGATGTTCGGGGCGTACGAGGAGTCCATGCGTTCGATCGGCGAGGGCGAGATCGTGCGCGGCACGGTCCTGACCATCGACGACAAAGACGTGCTGGTGGACGTGGGATTCAAGAGTGAAGGGATCATCTCGCTGTCCGAGTTCTCGGACCCGTCGAGCATCAAGGTCGGCGACATCCTCGAGGTGTTTCTCGAGAAGATGGAGAACCAGGACGGCCTGGTCGTACTTTCGAAGCAGCGCGCGGACTTCGTGCGCGTGTGGGATCGCGTCAAGGAAGCCCATGATTCCGGGCAGGTGGTCGAAGGCCGCCTGATCCGCAAGATCAAGGGCGGCGTTGTCGTGGATCTCTACGGCGTCGAGGCGTTCCTTCCGGGATCGCAGATCGCACTGCGACAGGTCCAGAACGTGGACGCGCTGCTGGGCCAATCCGTTGCGGTCAAGATCATCAAGCTGAACAAGCGCCGCCGGAATATCGTGGTGTCGCGCCGCGCCGTCCTCGAGGAGGAACGCGACCGGATGAAGGCGACGATCCTGAAGGATCTCGCCAAGGACCAGATCCGCGAGGGCCAGGTCAAGAACATCACCGACTTCGGCGCGTTCGTGGACCTGGGCGGCATCGATGGCCTGCTGCACATCACGGACATGTCGTGGGGCCGTGTCGCGCATCCCTCGGAGCTGGTGAAGATCGGCGACAAGGTGCGCGTGAAGGTGTTGAACTTCGACCCCGAGAAAGAGCGCATCTCGCTCGGCTTGAAGCAGCTGGATGCGTATCCGTGGGAAGGCGTCGAGGATAAGTACAAGGTCGCCGACCGCATCAAGGGCAAGGTGGTCTCGATCACCGACTACGGCGCGTTCATCGAGCTGGAGAAGGGCATCGAGGGCTTGATCCACGTGTCCGAGATGTCGTGGACCCGCCACGTGCGGCATCCCTCGAAGATCGTCAACATCGGCGACTTCATCGAGACCGTGGTGCTCAAGGTGGACAAGGCCAACGAGAAGATCTCGCTCGGCTTGAAGCAGGTCGAGCCCGATCCGTGGCTCACCCTGGACCACAAGTACCCGCCGGGCATGAAGGTCAAGGGCAAGGTCCGTAACCTCACGAACTTCGGCGCGTTCGTCGAACTCGAGGAGGGCATCGATGGTTTGGTGCACGTCTCGGACATGTCGTGGACCAAGCGCGTGGCGCACCCGAGCGAAGTGTTGAAGAAGGGCGATGCCATCGAGGTGGTGGTGCTCTCCATCGACAAGGAGCACCGTCGCATCAGCCTGGGCCTCAAGCAGGTCTCGGACGATCCGTGGCCATTGCTGGCGGACCGGTTCCCGTCGGGCATGGAGCTCGCGGGCACGGTCAACCGGCTGTTCGACCGCGGCGCGATCGTGGACCTGGGCGACGGCATCGAAGGTTTCATTCCGCTGTCGCAACTGGGTCTCGATGACTTGAAGCGTCCGAACGACGCGTTCGAGGTCGGCGAGCCGCTCACCATGAAGGTCACCCGCGTGGACGTGCCGAATCACCGGCTCGTCCTGAGCGTGAAGGCATGGCTGGCGGACCAGGACGACATCGCACTCGCGGAGTGGACGTCCAGGCGGAACCAGGTTCGCGCGCGCATCGCGGCGAACCCGCCCGCCGAGGAGCCGGTCCCGTCCAAGGTGCGCGAGGATGTGCCCGAGGAAGAGTAGGTCGTCGCTGGGGCGGCCCCACGCCGTTTCCGCGAGCTGGAAGCAGTGATGAGCAGGGGGCGGCCCACGAGCCGCCCCCTGTTCGCATGCAGCGGGTTCCCGGGATCGCATTCCGCGCGCGACCGCTTTCGGGTTATCCTCCGCGTCGGTGGGTCTGCGGTCGAGGGTTCGGGTGGCACGGGATAGGGAGGCTTCGTGCTTGCCCTTCCCATTCTTGCCGGCTCGAGCGCGGTAGCCTGTGGGGAGAGGGTGCTTCGGATGACGGAATCCCTGATCGGAAATAGCGTCTCCCATTACAAGGTGAACCGCAGGCTTGGCAGCGGTGGGATGGGCGTCGTGTACGAGGCCGAGTCCTGCGCCATCTCGGCAGGCAGGAACTTGAGCGCGACCTGCCGCCCGAGCTTCGTGTCCTCAGCCTCGTAC
>JANNKI010000084.1:0-1534 GCA_031396225.1 bacterium
GGACGGTAGCGGCACTCCAGGATGGCCCTCGCGGCGGCGGTCTCGAGCATGGGCTCGCGCGTGCCACCCACGATCTGGATCTGCAGCACCGACCCGGTCGTGTCCACCAGCGCCAGCACCTCGACCACGCCCTCGATGTTCTTCTCTCGCGCCTCATCGGGGTACTCGGGGCGCACGAGCCGCTCGATGATCAGGTCCTCCGAGCGCACGATCGGGCTGTCGAGCGACAGCATGCGGGCCTTGGCGAGCAGGTCGGCGTCGGAGTCGCCCTCTCCGGGCCAGGTCTTCACCATGGGCTTCGCACTCGGATGCGACGAGCGGTTCGTGGGCCGCTTGCCCTTCCGCGATTCGGAGGTGAGGTAGGTGAGCGAGTAGAGCCCGGGGGCCTCGCGCGCCGCCAGTTCCTCGAGTCGGATGCGATCCACCCACTGGCTCGGACCCTCGAACCCGAAACGCTTGGGGTCGTCGAGCACCTCGGACGCCATGCGTCGGCCGCCGACCCACAGCAGCAGGGCGAACACGGCCGAGACCGCGACGAGCAAAGTGCCGACGCGCCGTCGATTCGCGAAGTACTCAGCGAAGAAGGTGTCGATACCGTGCGAGAGTGGATGCGGCATGGGCGCTGGAACCCCGGGCGAGGGACGGTCGCTGCAGCGGCCCGGTCAGCGCGGCACTTGCAACACGCGTCCGCGCTCCAAGTCTAACAGAACCGCGCGCAGCGGGGCCCGTTCGTCTTCCACCTCAACGGGCAACGGCCCGGCTTCGGTGCGCGCGAAGCGCGCCACGCCGGACACATCCGTGGCGACGACCAGCGCGGCGCCGAGCCTCACCGCCGCGCCGGGCACGGGCGTGCCTTCGGAGGTGAGCACGCGCAGCGAGTCGATCGGCCAGCCGTTGGCCGGGGCGCGCTCCGCGCCGCCGGCCGCCAGGTCGCCCGCAAGCGCCAGGAACAGCGCATACGCTTCGGCGCGCAGGTGGCCCGCCGAGAGCAGCCGGGTTTCGCTGCTGTCCGTGCGCGCGAGCGACACGTAGATCGCCACGGCGCTCGTCTGCGCCAGCGGGTACTTGGCGGATTCGCCCACGCGTGGCACGTCGAGGCCCAACTGGCCGAGCGTGCGCGCCGTGCGCTGCGCCCAGCGCCGCCCGCCGCCGCTGTTGAAGTAGTGGCCGGCGAGTGGCGCGGTGTTGGCGTGACCGATCCGCAGGTAGCGCTCGGCGTTGAAGCCCTCGGCCACCTGCACGCGCCCCAGCTCGCTCACGGCATGATCGCCCTCGCGCGTCATCACCACCGCTGCTCCCGCGGCCTCGAGCATGGCCGCGAGCGCGCGCGCCACCTCGAGATTCAGCGCCGAGGCGCGCGTGCCGCCCGGAGCCGAGCCCGCCGGGTCATCGCCGCCGCCCTCGGGATCGAGCGCGATGCGCCGCGCGTGGAGCGCGCCGCCGGCGATCGCGCTGACGCGCGGCGGCCAGTCCGCGGGGCCGCCGTGCCGCCGGAATCCCGCCAGCCGAGGCAGCATCGCGAGCCCCGCGGAAT
>JANNKI010000113.1:0-2065 GCA_031396225.1 bacterium
GCGCCGCCCAGCGGTCCACGTTGTCGTCCACGCCCCCGCCGATCCCGTCTCCGAAATAGAACACCGCGCACTCGGCGCCTTCGTCGCGGCCGGGTCCACCGAAGCGATAGGTCGCGAGCCGCATGCTGCGCGCGCTTTCCACCTTCCAGGCCCCGGGCGGCGTCCACCGGACCCCGGGATCCGAGGCCGGGGCCGTCACGATGGAATCCGGCAGACCGGCCACGCGCGGCGCGGGCGTCTCGGGCACCGGCGCCCGGGAGCGCCTCCAGGCCACGAACTCGAACGCGAACACGAGCACCAGCAAGAGGACCGCGATACGGCGGATCATAGGGCGGGCCTTTCGAATCCGTCAGATGTCGGGGAGACCGCGAGAGAGGGCTGGAGTGTAGCGCGGAGGAATACTGCTCCGCGAACCGGGTGCCTTGGGAGGCGTGGCCGCGCCGGTCAGCCCGTAGTTGGAGCCGCTGCCCGTCGTGTCAGCCGCCCTGGGCAGGCTGCAGGTCCATCGCCATCTCGATCTGCGTGGCCGTGCGGACGGCGCCGCGGGCGCGCAGGGCCACGGCGGCGACGTCATCCTCGGGCACGTTGAGGTAACGAAGCACGCGCACGCCGGCGCGCGACAGGATCGTGTCGAGCAGCACGCCCGCCGCCGCCTCGTCGTCGGCGCGCGACTGCAGCACGCTCGCTCGCCCGTCGGTGACGCGATAGACGGCGTCGCCGCCGGGCGCGGTCACCGCGCGCAGGGCGGGTGTGGAGACGTCGAGCCGGTCGAGGGTCTCGTCGGCACGCTGCCAGGGCACCGCCGCGCTTCGGGCCGCCACGATGCGGCGCCGCGCCGCGCGTGGGTCGCACGCCTCGGCCGTTCGCGCGGGCACGGGCGCCGCGCCGTCGTAGGCCAGCACCTCGAGCCGGCGCAGCGCGCGAAAGCCCAGCTTCTCGTAGAGCGCCCTCGCCCCGGAGTTTCCGTCGAGCACCTCGAGTCCAAGTCGGCGCACACCCGCCTCGCGCGCCTGCGAGATGAGCGCGCGCATCAGGCCTTCGCCCACGCCGGTCCGGCGTGCGAAGGGGACCACGCCCATGCCGCCCACCCAACCCCGCGAGCCGCGTACGCCGAGCATGGCCACACCCAACGCGTGGCCGGCGCGCCACGCCACGCACGAGCGCTCGGGCACGAGGTCGAACGCGTCGTGCATGAACACAAGCGCCCCCGCGTCCACGTGCATCGGGATCTCGTAGCCCGCGTACGCCTCGGTGAGCAGGGCCGCGAGTGCGTCCAGGTCCATCTCCGCGGTGCTCGTGTAGGTGATGGGGTCCGCCAAGCCCGCTCCGATGTTCAAGTCTGTGACAAGCGCCGGCCCCACCGCGCCGGGATTCCACGTGGCGCCGGGCGCCCGTGTGCGTCACAATACCCCCATCGCTACCGGCCGACACGAGGAGACCCCATGCGCTCACGCCTGAAGTTGTCGCTGATGCTGCTTTCGCTCGCCGCATCGCCATCGTTCGCTTCGTTCAACGATCGGCCCACGACTCCTCCATCGAATCCCGGCACGGTTCCCCAGGCCGGCGAACAGAAGTCGGCCCGCCAGCAGGCGGAGACCTGGTACCACGATGCCTACGAGGACGTGACCAAGGCGAAGGAAGCGCTCGCGGCCGCGAAGCCGGAGCCTAAGAAGGCCGAGAAGTTGTTCAAGCGCGCCATCGAGCGCGCGGGGCGCGCGCTCGAATACGACGCGCGCTACCACGAAGCACTCAACCTGCAGGGCTTCGCGTGGCGGAAACTCGGCAACCTCGAGAAGTCGCTCGCCGCTTACGTGGCGTGCCTGGCCCTCGAGCCCAACTACGCTCCGGCGCACGAGTACTACGGTCAGGCGCTGCTCGAGAGCGGCGACCGCAAGGGAGCCGAGGCGCAACTGGCCCTGCTCAAGCGGTTGAACTCCGAGGAGCACGTGAAGCTGCTCGAGGCTGCGCTCGCGGCCACGCCGGCCGCGCCTCGGGCCGACGAGCAGACCATGGACGGCAAGCCCAAGGCGGAGCAGGATCCCGCAGCCAAGGGCGGGTCACCCTC
>JANNKI010000548.1:0-5529 GCA_031396225.1 bacterium
GGGCGGATGACCAGCGCCGTGTCCACCTCGTAGATGCGGTGCATGTCGCAGAGCGTGTCGCAGTTTGCGCCGCCGCCGAACTTGACGTCGATGTAGCGACCCGAGGGCGAGAGGCTCACGTTGCCCTTGGGGCAGTCGGTCGGATCGCCGAGCTTCAGGCTGCAGGGCGAGAACGTGTACACGGGCCCGATGCGCTGGAACGGGTAGCCCGGGGCGTTGGGCGGGCGCGGGTCCATGTCCACCACCACCATGCGCTCGCCGTCGGCGAGCACCGCGTAGCGGCCATCGGCGGACACGTTGCCCTCGCCGCTGCCGAGGCCGTAGTCGGCCTTGAACGGCAGCGTCCAGGTGCGGGTCTTGACGCACGTGGTCACGTCGAACCACATGAGCTCGGTGCCGGAGCGGCTCACCGCGATCTGCTCGTTCGCGTGGGCGGGGCTCGGGTGCCAGCGGTAGTCGTAGTTGTCGAACGCCTCGCAGGGTGTCGCGCGCGGCTCGTAGGTCCTGCCGTCGAGCAGCAGCGGCGATCGCCTGGCGGCACCAGAACGGTTCTCGATGCTCAGCAGCGTCCCAGTGGCGTTCCAGGGCTGTTGTCGCGAGTAGACGTGGCGCGTGTCGGTGCCCCAGGCGCCGAGCGCGGGCGTGACCATGGTGCCGGGGTCGCCACTGATGCGGGTGACGCGCGAGCCGAATACGGGGTCGGTGACCGCGGTTCGCTGCGCGGGCTTCGCCACGCTGGGAATGCCGTGGATGGCCGCGGCGTCGGTGACGGCGTTGCCGGCGCTGGGCACCGCCGCTGCGCAGGCGAGCCCGAGAGAACCCAGGCACACGCTCGTGAGGATCGACGCGGCCACCGAAGGTCGCGGAACGCGGGCGGGCGGACTCGAACAGCGTTGATCGTTCATACGAAGTTCACCTTAGCCCGGAACGCCGGAGTGAAGGAAGGGCACATGAGCTGACCCGACGTATGTAGTTGGTGCCGGCCTCGCCCCCCACGGCGGAACGCGCACCCGGCCACGATCCGCAACACCCGCCTGCAACTTCCTCTCTCTCTCTCCGAACTCTCCGGGGGAACCAGAATGTCGCGCACCCACGTACTGCACCAGGCTACCCATGGCTATCGCGAGGGGCCGCCTGGCCATCGCCAGCCGCTCACTCGCTGCCTCGCGCTGTTGTCGGTCCTTTCGCTCGTCATGTTCAGCGCCGGTCGCGCGCAGGCGGCGAGCGTCTACTACGTGGACCAGGCCAGCCCCAATGCTTCGCCCACCGGGCCCGGCACCGCCAGCAGGCCCTACCTCACCATCAGTGACGCGTTGAACGCGCACCCGGATGCTGGCGTGACCGTCGTGGTCAAGCCCGGGGTGTACCGTGAACGCGTGCTGGTACCCGCCTCCGGGGAGGGCAGCAGGCCCGTCGTGATCCGCGCCCAGGGCGCGGTCACGCTGGACGGCGCCGACGACCTGGCCAATTCCGCGTTGTGGGCGAATTCCGTGGGCGACGTGTGGGTGGCGTCGAGCGTGAATTGGGAGCCGCTTCAAGTCTTCGCGGACGGCGTACGCCTGCAGCCTTCCACGCAGCCGGCAGCCCAGGTGGAACCGGGACGGTTCCGCTACGTCGTGGGTTCGGGCCTGGCCGTGAACGTGGGCGGGGGCAACCCCGCCAGCCACGCGGTCGCCGTGGGCCGGCGCGCGCATGGATTCCTGATCTTGAACAAGCAACACGTCGTGATCGACGGCTTCACCATCACGCGCACCGAATCCAAGGGCGTGGAGGTGATGGGATCGTCGCGCGTGATCGTGAAGAACAACGTCGTGAACCTGTCCGCCGCCGGCGGCATCGCCGCCGAGAACAGTTCGTACGTGCAGGTCTACGGCAACACCGTGAGCGACAACAACCACCACGGCATCCTTTTCCGGCTCGGGGTGACGAACTCCATCATCGACGTCAACGAGTCGTTCGCCAACGCGCACGTGGGCGAACCGTGGGCCACCGGCATCTACCTGTCGGGCTCGCCCAACAACGTCGTCGAGGGCAATCGACTGCACCACAACCAGGACAGCGGTTGCGAGGTCCAGACCGGGTCCAACGACAACATCGTGCGACAGAATGTCTCGTGGTCCAACGGTGACCACGGGTTCGCCCAGTTGTTCGCCACCGGCACGAAGCTGCTGAACAACGTGGCGTGGGGTAACCACACCGAGGGCTTCTCGGTGGAGGGCAATGCCACCGGGACCAAGATCTACAACTGCATCTCGCTCAACCGAGCGCTCGCGCCGGAGTCCTATTGCGTGTACGTGGACTCCAGCTCGACCGCCGGCTTCGACGCCGACTACAACATCTACTGGAACGTCGCGGATCAGCCGCCCATCAAGTTCGGCCCGACGGCGTACCCAAATGTCGCGGCGTTCCAGACCGCGACCGGCATCGGCTTGAACAGCTTCGGGGCCGACCCGCGATTCGTGGACGCGACGAACGGCGACTTCCACCTGCGCTCGGACTCGCCCGCCATCGACGCCGCCACGTCAGCCGTTCCCGGCTGGGCGGAGACCGACGCGGAGGGTCGCTTCCGCTCCGACGACCCTGGCGTCCCCAACTCGGGCGCCGGTCCACTCGGATTCGCCGACCGCGGGGCTTACGAGTACCAGTCCGCCGTGCTGGGCGTGGGAGGTCGCCTGAGCGGCCCCGCGCTCTCGCTGTCGAACGCCTATCCCAACCCCAGCCGCCGGAGCGTGGCGTTCATGCTGGAGCTGCCCGCGGCGGGCGACGTGAGCTGGACCGTGTTCGACGTGCTCGGCCGCGAGGTGTGGAGCGAGCAGGGTGTGCGACCCGGCGGGCGGAGCGAACTGCGTTGGCCGCTCACGAGCCGCGCCGGCGCGCGCGTGCCGAACGGTGTGTACCTGGTGCGCGTGAATCGCGGCGACCAGAGTGCGAGCATGAGGTTCGTGGTCATGCAGTAAGTGTCGCGCACGAGAGAGCGCGGCAGGCGGAGCGGGCCCGGTGAGTCGACCGGGCCCGTCTCTATTGGACGGCGCATCGGACTTTGTGTTCCACCACGCTCCAGGGCGCCCGGGGCGCCCGGAGGTTCCCGACCAGCGAGTCATTGACGGCAAGCGGGGGTGAGGCAAGACTCCGACCCATGACCGACGGAATCTGGCCTCCGCCCGGCCGCATCACGCGACAGCTTGTCGTCAGTGTAACGTTGCTGGCATTCGTACTCGCCGCCGACGGCTGCGGCGTGCGTGCACTGCACCGCACCGAGGTCGCCCCAGGGTCCCTCGCGACGGCGCCGCACAGGAACGCCACGCTCAAAGCGCATCTTCGCGATGGCAGCGTGCTCGTGTTCGGTTCCTGGGCGCTCGAGGAGCAGGGACGAGTCGTGCGGGGAAGAGGCCACCGCCTCGATGTGCACCGGCAGCCCGGGCCGATCGGCCCGCAGTCCGTGGCCCTGGATTCCGTCGCGCTGTTCGAGAGCGACCAGCTCAAAGTGCCGGGGGCCATGACGCCGATCGTGCTCATGACCGGTGTCTCGGTGCTGCTCACCGCGTTCTGCGTCACGAACCCCAAGGCCTGCTTCGGCTCGTGCCCGACGTTCCACGCCTGGGTCGAGGGGCGGCCGGCGCTCGTGGCCGAGGGGTTCTCGGCAAGCGTCGCACCCGCGCTCGAGGCCACCGACCTGGACGCGCTGGACCGCGTGCGCGCGTCCGACGGTCAGCTCACCCTCATGCTCACGAACGAGGCGCTCGAGACGCACGTGCTGCGCTCGGCCGACCTCCTGGTGGTGCCGCAAGCGAAGGGGAGCCGTGCGGTGGCAGCGCCAGGGGGGGTGCTGTGGTCCACGCACGAATGGCGCGCACCCGACTCCGCGACGGGGGGCGAGGGCGACTGTCGAAACCTGCTCGCGACGCGCGACGCGCTCGAGCGCATGAGCCTTGCGGACTCGAGCGACCTGGCCGCGCGCGAGACCGTGGAACTCGTGTTCGACCGCGCGCCCGTCGGCCGGCGGGGCTTGGTGATCACGGCGCGGCAGTCGTTGCTCTCCACGTACGTCTTCTACCAGACGCTGGCGTGGATGGGGCGCTCGACCGGAACGTGGCTGGCCTCGCTGGAGGGAATGGACGCAGGCGGGCGCGCGGGCGTGGTCGGCCCGGCCCGCGCACTCGGCGGCATCGAGGTGCAGGTTCGCGAATCGGGCGAGTGGCTGACGGTGGGAGAGTTTCACGAGACCGGGCCGCTCGCGAGCGATACGCGGCTCGTGGCGCTGCCCGGAGTGGACCCGGGACCGCTCAACGTGCGGCTCCGGCTCACGCGCGGAATGTGGCGCGTGGATCAGGTGGCGTTGGTGGCGATGCGGAGCCCGGTGCAAGCCCAGAGGCTTGCGCCCGCGCGCGTGCTGAACCACGGACGCGAGGACTTAGCGGCGTTGGCGTCGCTGGTGACCCGGGCGCGCCCGCTGGTGACGATGCCGGGCGACACGCTCGAGCTGGTGTACGAACTCCCGAGTGACGGCAAGGACCTGGAGTTGTTTTTGGAGAGCCGTGGTTACTACCTGGAGTGGATGCGCGACGAATGGGTCGCCGAGGAGGATCCCGCGCGCCTCGCCCGATTGTTCATGGATCCGCAGGGCGCGCTTCGAGATCTGGCGCCCGCGTTCAAGCGCGAGGAAGCCGGCATGGAAGCGGCGTTCTGGGGCAGTCGCTATGCGCGCTGAGCGAATTCGGGCGCTGGTCGCGTGCGCGGCCATGGGCGCGCTCCTCGTTGGGTGCGCGGCGCGCCATGCCCCGCGCGGCTGGCTGCCGTATGCTCAGGAGGCCCAACGCGAAGCCTACGGCGGCTGGATCCACCTGGAGTTCGGAGCGCCACCGGAGTTCGGGGCGGCGCGCGACCCGCGTGACGTGGTCGGCGAGCTGATCGCGATCTCCGACGACAGCGTGTTCGTATTGTCCGGCCGCACGCTCACCGCGCGCGCGCTCGACTCGGTGCCGCGCGCGACGCTCGAGGCGTACGACTCGCGCAGCGGCGACGTGGCCCAGATGACACTCGGCGGCACGCTTGCCACCTTCACGCACGGTTTCGGGCTGGTGCTCACGGCCCCGCTCTGGATCATCATGGGGACCGCCTCCAGCGCCTCGTTGTCTGGGCAGGGCCGGCTGATCGTGGACAGCACACGTGTCAGCAGGAGCGCTCAGCGAGCGGGCCGCACGAAGTGGGGGCGTGCCTCCTGGAAGGACCTGAGGCTCTACGCGCGCTTCCCGCAGGGCCTGCCGCCCGGCCTCGACCGTGAGCAGTTGCGCGAGCGGCCGAACACCAAGCGCGACAACCGCACCCGAGCGTGGCCGGGCTCCATCACGGCGCACTGACGCGCGGTGGCGGCCGAATGAGCCGGCCGGCCCCGACGCGGAGTTCAGGCATGAGCCGTCTCTGGGACCTCCTTGGCGACCTCCTTGCGGCGCGAGCGGCCCGTCGCGACCGTGTGCCCGCAGATCTCCTGGAGCGCGGCCAGCACATCGTTTGCCGACAGCAACGTGCCCA
>JANNKI010000163.1:0-5106 GCA_031396225.1 bacterium
CTACGAGGAACTCTTCCTGGGGCTCAACAACACCATGCAGGGGTACATCCAGAGCGACTCCGGCGTGGCGGGCTTGAACGTGGAGCAGTTCAACCTGCGCTACTACCTGCCCAACGAGAACATCACGTTCGACCCGGTGAACGGCGATACCTGCCGCGTGAGCCGCGACGAGACGCGCCAGCGCTGTCACGCCGGTGTCACACCGATCCTGCTCGGCAAGCTCAACGCGGGCCAGCTGCTGTGGAACTACCAGGGCCACGCCAACGAATTCGTGCTCACGCACGAGGACCTGTACGTGAATTCCGGCACCGGCTCCGCGGACGACTCGCAGCGCCTGGCCAACGACAACAAGCCGTTCGTGTTCACGGCATTCTCCTGCCACGCGAACATGTTCGCGCGCCCGGAACACCAGCTCGATGCCGCCATCGGTCCGTGCCTGGGCGAGGACATGCTGGCGCTCCCGAACGGCCGCGGGGCCGTGGCGAGCTGGGCGTCCGTGTGCTTCGAGGTGGTGCCGCGCAACGCGAACACGCACGTGAACGTTGAGCTGATCCGCAGCCTGTTCGTGAACCCGCCGCGCGACGAGTTCCTGGGGCCCGACGACCGCGGCGCGCGCGTCGTGCTGGGCGAGGTCATCCTGTCCACGTTGTTCCGCTACCTCGGCACCACGCAGAGCTACGCCGCCGAGCGCGGCCTGTCCATCACCTACGCGTTGCTGGGCGACCCGGCCACGCGCCTGTCCATCGGCCGGCCGCTCACCGAGGTGCTCGCGAACGGCACTCCGGTCACGAGTGGGATCCCGGTGCGCCTGCACACGCTCGGCGACACGCTGCGCATTGACGCGAGGGTGGTGTCCAACGTGCGTGTGGACAGCCTGGCGCTGTTCCTGAACACCGGCGCCGGCGACGTGGCGGTGCCCAGCGGCGACTACACCATCACGCCCGCGCTGCCCGACACGGTGGGCGGCGGCGTGTACGGCGGGCGTCGCTACCACCTGGTCTATCGCACGCAGCCCCCGCCGCGCTCGGCCGATTACGTGGTGGTGACGAAGGATCGCAACGGCCTCTCGCAGCGCACGAACGTGACGCTGCGCCTGGAGGGCGTGTTGCGCGTGAACAACACGCCCATCGCCGACAACGACGAGGTGCCGCCGAACGCGGCACTGTCGCTTCTGCTGCTGTCGCCGGCCCCGATCGCGAACCCGCTCACGGAACTCACGCTCACGGTGGGCGGAATCGTGCAGTCGTTCGCCGCGGTTCAGGCGCCGGGCGACGCGTCGGGCCGCGAGTGGATCCTGTCGTGGGCGCACGCGGACTACCCCATCGACGACTACCCGGTGCTGCTCGCGGTGCAGGGCGGCGGCACGGTGACTCTGCGCTTCCGGGTATCGGCCTCGGCGAGCCGGCTGGCGCTGCGCGACCTGTTCCCGTTCCCGAACCCGTTCGACAACGACGGCACGCGGTTCTCGTTCCTGTTGCTCGGGGGCGAGGTCACGGACGTGAAGCTGCACGTGTTCTCGCAGAGCGGGCGCTCGATTTACACGCAGGCGTTCGAGGGCCTGAACCCGGGCTATCACCAGCTGGCCTGGGACGGACGCGACTCGGACGGCGACGAGCTGGCGAACGGCGTGTACTTCTTCCGCATGAGCGCGACGTCGGTGAGCGGGTCCACGACGCAACAACTCGGGCGGCTCGTCAAGCTCCGGCGGCCGCGACGTGTGGAAGAGCCGGTGGTTCCTTAGTCTCTTCTGGCTTTCCTCGCTGGAAAAGAGCGCGCAGGGTGGCTACGGCCGGGGATCGATTTGTTCATGGGGACCCCGCTTCGCGGCCCCATTCACAAATCGACGCCCGGCCTTCGCCCCTTGGCGGGCAGGAACCAGGACCGAAACCTTGAGCTCGGGCCGCCGACTCTGCGGGGTGCGGCGGTCCTCGGAGGTTGACTCGATGGGGCGGTGGCCGGGGTGGTTCGTGGGGGGCTTGGTTCTCCTGGGTACGGGGTTGCCTTGTGTTGCTTCGGCGTCGTCGCCCGTGGTGCCTCATGCGGGGTTGTTGCGTGAGATCGCCATGGCGGAGGATCGGCGGGATTGGGCGGGCGGTAGGCTGGCGTCGGCGCTTCGGCATGCGGATGCGGGGGTGCGGGCTCGGGCGGTCCTGGCGACCGGGCGGCTTCAAGACTCGGCTTCGGTCCCTTCGCTGACGGAGTTGCTCGCGGATCGAGTGCCGGCGGTGCGGCGCGAGGTGGTGTTCGCGCTGGGGCAGGTGGGGCATCGCTCGGCGCGGCCGGCGTTGGAACGCGTGCTGGGCGCGCGCGATCCCGAGCTGGTGGCGCTCGCGATCGAAGCACTCGGCAAGCTGGGGGACCCGCTCGCCACGGCGAAGCTCACGCCGTTCCTGCGCCGGGGCACGCCGGTACAGCGCATGCGCGCGTGCGAGTCGCTGTGGCGGCTGGCCGACACGACGGCCGTTGACGCGCTGGTCGCGGCACTGGGCGACCGCGACCCGAACGTGCGCTGGCGCGTGGCGTACGCGCTGGAGAAGCTGGTGGTGCCGGCGCGCGTGGTGCCGGCGGTGACACCGTTGTTGCGCGATCCCGACCCACTCGTGCGCGCGCACGCGGCCCGCACGCTCGGGCGCGAGAAGTCGCGGCTCGCCACGCGCGCGCTGCTCGCCGCACTCGACGACGCCGAGGCGGCCGTGGTGGTGAACGCCGTGCGCGCGCTGCAGCAGATCGCCGACGGCACCGGGGCGGGCACGGGCGCGCGGTTCGCGCGACTGTTGGCGCATCGCGATCCCTACGTGCGCCTGACGGCGGCCACGGCCCTCGCCGACAGCTTCGTGTGGGCGGCCACCGACGCTGATTCCGGCGCGCTCCGCGAGGCGCTGCGCTTGGGCATGCACGACGCCGACTTCGCCACGCGTGGCGCCTGCGGCCGCGCGCTCATCGTGCGGCTGCGGCTGCGCGGGTTGGACATGGCGCGTGCGTTGTTCGCCGACACGGTGGCCTACACGCGAGTCGCCGTGCTGGACGGCCTGCGCGCGCTGCCGGCGGAGGACCTGGGCGGAACGCCGCCGCGCGTGGTGAATGCGCTCTCGGGCGCATTCCACAATGGCGGCCACCTGCTCGTGCGCATGACCGCCGCCGATGTGGCGGGCGCGCTGATCGGTCGCACGCACCATCCGGCGCTGAACCCGCTGCTGGGAGCGTTGCGCACCGGCGTGGACGCCCGCGACATGCTGCTCTCGGCCGCCTGCTCGGCGGCACTCGGGGACGCGGGCGACACGGTGAGCGTGCCGCGGCTCGCCGCCGCCTATGCCACGCGCGGCCACGACGCCGATGCCGATGCACGCATCGCCATCCGCGACGCGCTGCGCGCGCTTGCCGGCCGCGCGTTCGCCGACAGCGTGGAGCGCGCGCATCCCGCGCCCGCCGCGCCCGAGAGCCGCGACTCGGCGTTCTTCGCACCACCCCCCGTGCGGCGCGCGGTGCTGCACACGTCGGCCGGCGCGATGGAGTGGGAATTCTTCACGCGCGAGGCGCCACAGACGGTCAAGAACTTTGCCACGCTGGCCCAGCGCGGCTACTTCGACAGCCTTCGCGTTCACCGCGTGGTGCCTGACTTCGTCGTACAGGACGGCGATCCGACCGGTACGGGCTCGGGCGGCCCCGGCCACACCATCCGCTGCGAATACAACTCGCTTCGCTACGAGTCGGGCATGGTGGGCATGGCGCTCTCGGGCAAGGACACGGGCGGCAGCCAGTGGTTCGTGACGCTTTCGCCGCAGCCGCACCTGAACGGGCGCTACACCATCTTCGCGCGTGTCACGCGCGGCCTGGATGTGGCCCGGCGCATCACGCAGGGTGCGATCGTGTACCGCGTGGAGGTGCATCCTTGACGCCACCGCGCGGCAAGCCCGCGCGGCAGGCGGGGCAGGGGCGCGGCGGGATTCGCGTCGCCGTGAAGTCCTCCGCGGTGACGCTGCCGGCGATGTCGCGCGGCCCACTCATCGCGGCCGCCGCGGTGGCGGCGCTCTGCGTGGTCGCGGCCTCCACTTCCGCCATCCACGACTCCGACCTGTGGCAGCACCTGGTCGTGGGGAAGACCATCTGGCAGACGCACGTCATCCCGAGCACGCAGTTGTGGACGTGGCCCACGCACGGCGCCCCCGACGTGCTGCCATCGTGGCTGTTCCGCGTGGCGCTGTGGCCGTTCTGGGAAGCGGGCGGCCTGCACGGGCTTTACGCCTGGCGCTGGCTCACCACGCTCGCGGCGTTCGGCCTGGCCTACGCCGCCATGCGACGCATGGGTGCGACCGGCGTGGCGCCGTTGGTGATGCTGGTGTGGTGCGCGTTGTTCTGGCGGCAGCGCTCGCAGATGCGCCCCGAGACGTTCGCCGGCATCCTGCTCATGGCACAGATCCTCCTGCTCGAGTCCCGTCGCGCCATCGCCAGCCGGCCGGAGACCGGCAAGGCTCCAATGGACGCCCACGCGTGGGGCGTGGTCCCCATCGCACTGCTATGGGCCAACGCGCACATCTCGTACTACCTGGGCTTCGTCATCTCGGGCGGCTACCTGCTCGACGACCTGTTGCACCGCAAGCAGGGTCGCCGGCCGCTCGTGCTGGCGCTGGCCATGGTCGCGGCGGCACTTGCGAGCCTCGCCAACCCGTTCGGATGGCGCGCCCTGGCGCAGCCGCTCGAGTACTTCACCGTGTGGCGTCACGAGCCCGTCTACCAGTCCATCGGCGAGTTGGCCCCGATCTATTGGGACGTGCATGTGCGCGACGGCCTGGCCGTGTGGCTCGGGCTGGTCGTGCTGGGCGCACTGGCACGCTGGCGCGCGCGCGGGTTCGACGCCGCGCAGGCGGTGCTGCTGCTGGTGTGCCTGCCGCAGGCGCTCACCACGCAACGCTTCCTCGGCTACGCAGCGCTCGCGCTGGCGCCGTTCGTGGCGCGCGACGCTGCCGACTGGCTGTCGCGGCGGCGCTGGCCTCGCGCCCTGCACGCGCCCGCGCGCCGCGCCGCGCTGGCCGTGGTGGCGTGCGTGTTGCTCGTGGTGCCCACGCTCACCCAGCCGCTGACCGGGTTCGGCTACGGCTGGGTGCATAC
>JANNKI010000187.1:0-3621 GCA_031396225.1 bacterium
GGACGGGGCAGGGGGTCAATACCGGATTCTCCGGGCCGCGGGCGGGGAGCGCGGACGGCGGCCCTGCCATGGGCGGCGAAGTGTTCAAGCTAACGTGGCCCGCCCCGCACTTCAAGCTGGCGCATTCAGCGGGCGATGAGCCCCAGGTAGGCGTTCGCCAGGCGGTCGCCCCACAGGTAGACCGCCATCGAGGCAGGTGCCAGGAACGCACCGAACGGCAGCTCGGTGCGCATGCCGCCCTTGCCGCGTGCCATCAAGAGTCCACCGGCCAGTGCGCCGCCGAACGCGGCGAGCGTGATGGTGAGAAAGGCTCCCACCGGCCCGAGCAGCGCGCCGAACATCGCGGCCAACTTGATGTCGCCGCCGCCCATCCCTTCGCGCTTCAGGAACGTGCGCCAGACCCACGCGAACAGCCAGAGATAGCCGCTCCCCACCACCATGCCGATCAACGCGTGGCGCGAGCCTGGCCCCAGCAACGCCGCGGCAACGGCGAGCAGCGTCCCGGGGAACGTGAGCGCGTCCGGCAGGAGCTGGAAATCGAGGTCGATCACCGTGAGCGCCACGAGCACCCAGCCCCACAGCAGCACGGGCGCCAGCGCAAGCACCAGTCCCAGTTTGAGCCAGGCGAGCACGGCCCACGTCGCGCACGCCAACTCGATCAGCGGATAGCGCACCGCGATCCGGGCCTTGCAAGCACGGCACCGCCCTCGGGCGAACAACCAGCTGGCGAGTGGGACCAGTTCAAACGGCCCCAGCACGTTGCCGCACGAAGGGCAGCGCGAGCGGCCATGCGCCCACGACTGGCCTCGCGGCAGGCGCCACGACAGCGCGGTCACGGCACTTCCGAACACCGCCCCAAGTACGAAGCAGAAAGTGCCGATGGAGAAGTCCATGCTCGTCACGAACAAGTTCCCTCTCGTTTTGCTTGAGCCCGCGGCCCGGCGCCGTCAGAATGCGAGGATTCTCGAGTTCTTCACTCGCCGGGGCTCCTCCACCATGCGCCTCATCCTGTTCATGGCCGTGTTGGCCAACAGCCTCGACCTGTTCGCGACCGCGGTGGGCATCCACTGGTTCGGCAATCGCGAGGGAAATCCATTGCTCGCGCCGGTCGCGCAACACTCCTGGCTGGCCTTCGTGTTGCTCAAGGGCGTGCTCGTTCCGTTGCTGATCGTGCAACTCGACCGTTATCGGCGGGACACCCCGCTGCTCGCCACCGCCGGCATGGGCCTCGTCACCGTGGCGCTCACCGTGGCCCTCGGAGCGTGGGTCGGCTGGCTGGCCGGCGTGTTGACCGTGGGGCGGCCGGCGGGGTTCTGATCGATCGGGATCATCTGGCCGGCTCGGGGAGCAGCCGCGGCGTCACTTCGATCACCAGGTCGCGCTTGGCTGTGGTGATGCGCTCGTGGCGGAACAGCGCGCCGAGCCAGGGTATGTCGCCGAGCAGCGGCACCTTCGTGCGCGACGTGGTCTTTTCCTCGCTCAAGAGTCCGCAGATCACCACCGAGCTGCCGTCCTTCAGCCGCACCGTGGTCTCGGCCTGCCGCGTGGAGACCACCGGCAGGTCGCTCTGATTGCCGCGGAAGCCGGTGACGGAGCTGACCTCGGGCCGGATACGCACGGTGATGTAGCCGTCGGCGTTGATGAGCGGCGTGATGGACAACTTGATGCCCACTTCTTCTCGCTGCACTGACTGCGTGGGTGCGGCAGCGCCGCCCGCGAACACCGTCTGGCTCACGAGGTAGGGGATGCGCTGCCCGGCCAGCATGGTGGCCTCCTTGCCGTTCAGCGTGACCAGCTTGGGCTGCGCCAGCACGCGAGCGTTGCCGTCGCGAATGAGCAGGTCGATGAACGCGCGGAACACCTTGGGGAGGCGGTTGAAATTGCGCAGCTTCCAAACGTCGTACGTGCCAGGCGTGCCTTCGATGCCATCGGCCGAGGTGAGCGGTCCCGGTTCCTCGAGATTGCCGTCGAACGTGCCGGAGTTGTTCGCTTCCACGAACGTGAAGCCCTGGCGGCTCAACAGGTCCCAGTCAATGCCCAGTTTCTTGAGCCCGTCCGTGCTCACCTCGATCACGCGCGCCTCGAGCATGACCTGGCGCGCAGGCTTGTCCATCTCGGCCACGATGGCTTGGATCTCGGCGATCACGCGCGGCGACGTCACGATGATGAGCCGGTTGCCGCCGCGATCCACCTGGATCTTGTCCGACACTCCGCTCAGCGCGACCTGCATCTCGGTGGCGTCGGCGTACTGGAGCGCGATGGTGTAGGACGACAGGCCGGTCTCGTCCTGCAGCGACTTCAAGTCCGCGACGAGGATCGAGTTGCCGATGCGCTCGTACGCGAGTCCCGCGGCGCGCACCACCAGGTTCACGGCCTGCTCCACGGGAACATCCTTAAGATGGATGGTGATCTTGCCCGCGGTCACGCCTGGACCGGTGACGATGTTCAAGTCGCCCTTCTCCGCCAGGATCTTGAGCACGGCCGGCAGGTAGGCATCGTCGGCGTCCAGGCTGATGCGCCGCCCCAGGTCGGGTGCGGCATGCGTGGGACGGGCGGGTACGAACGACAGCGCCGCGAGTGCGGCGATCAGGACCAAACGGGACGCCATTGGGTTCACGTCAGTCTCCGAGGTTGCTGCGTTGCAGCACGATGGTGACATCGCCCCGCATCAGGCGAACCTGGTCGCGGGTGATGCTCACCACCTGGAACTCGTCGAACAACCCGCCTTCGCGGATGGTCCATTCGCGGCTCTTCCAACGTACGAGCGCGCGCGGGTCATTGTCCCACACGATGGCGGTGAGGACGGGGTCCGCGATCACGACCGGCCGGGTGCGGCGCGGCGGCGGCGGGCTCGAGAGGGATTCTGGCGGGGCGTGCCCGAACTCGAACGGATCGCGCACCCCGGCCAGCGAGAAGGTAGGGTCGCGCCGATCGAGCGCGCGGTCCAAGGCCTGGTAGGCCTGCGGCACGTCCACGCGCACCGTGGCCACCTGCCAGCCGAACGCGCCGGTGACGCCCAGCGCGGCCAGCGTCTGCGCCACCACGCCGCCCATGACGGCGAGCGCCACCAGGCGAGTCACCCACCAGCCCGGCCCGCGGTTCATCGGACCGCCGCCCCGCGCTTGAGCAGCATGCGGGCGATCTGTAGATCTGCCTGCACGAGGCCGCCCGGCGCCGGCGCCAGGGTCAGTTCCTCGACGCGATAGAGCGCGCCCTCGCTCGCGAGGTCGTCCAGCAGTCGCACGACCTCCTCATAGCGGCCGTGCAGGCGAAGCTCGGCGCGCACCTCCAGCGTCGTGGCGGTCTGGGAAGCGGTGCCGGGCTTCGAGGCGGCCACGTCGATGCCGCACGCCACGGCCTTCTCGGACACGCGGCGCACGAGGTCGGTGGCGAGGAAGCCGGACTGGCTGAGCCCTCCCGCGTCCGCGGCCGCCACCGAATTGCTTCGGAGCAGGTCGATCACGCGCTCCGGGAGCGGCGCGGCCGCGAGGCGCGGATCAAGCGAAGCTCCCATCTCGCCGGCCTGGGTGAGCCGCGTGCGGTAGTGCGCCGCCAGCGGACCGAAGCTGAGCGTGTGCACCGACCACAGGCCGCCCCCGACCAGCAGCGCAAGGAGCGTGG
>JANNKI010000219.1:0-15540 GCA_031396225.1 bacterium
CGGCGGGCCAGTCCGACACGGCCCGCCAGCCTTCCGCGGTCGCTGCCAACCCGAGACTCGGGAGCAGGGCTGGCAGGATGGCCGCGAGGGGCTTCATTCCGCTCATCCGGCGTCCGGAAGGCGGAGTGGCATGACCAGGCACAGCAGTTCCTCGTCGGGCGCCGACAGGGCCCCCACGGGCTCCACGATGCCCGCCGACAGCGCCGTCTTGAGCCGGAACACCACCTTCTCGGTGGGGATGTTCCGCAACGTCTGCAGCAGGTAGCGCGCGTTGTAGCCGATGTCCATGTCCTCGCCCTGGTACTCCGCGGCGACCTGCTGCTCGCCGGCGCCGAAGTCGGCCGTGGCCGACGACACCGCGAGCTGGTCGCGCTTGATCGAGAACCGCACCTGTTGCGTGTTGCTGTCGGCGTGCGACGCCACGATGTCCACGGCCTCCATGAGGTCCGAGCGCGTCACCGTGAGCGAGCGCGGGTTGTCCTTGGGGATCACCTGCTCGTAGTTGGGGTACGGCCCCTCGAGCAGCCGGGCGGTGACCTGCACGCGGAACTCCCCCACCTGCGCGACGAAGCCCGCATGGCCCTTGCCGTCAGCGATGCGGATCTCGACCGGGCTCGTGGCCTCGGCCGAGACGCGGCTCATGGTGGCAAGTGCGCGCGCCGGCACGATCACGCCGTCGCGGGTGAGGTCGCCGAACGCGCCCTTGCAGGTGGCGCGCGCCAGGCGGTGGCCGTCGGTGGCGACGAACGCGACCTGCTGCGCGTTGCCGTGCAGGAACACACCGTTCAGGCTGGCGCGCGTGGTCTCTTCGCTCACCGCGTAGGCCGAGCGATCCACCAGGCGCGTGAGCGTCTCACCGGGAAGCGAGATCCTGAGATCGCCCTTGAGTTCGGGCGGCGTGGGGTATTCGTCGGATTTCTGCACCGGGAAGCGCGACCAACCCTTGCCGTCGCCGTAGCCCGCCTCGAGTTGGTTCTTCTCGGTGCGCAGCGTCACGGCGCCGCGCGGCATCTTGCGCACGACCTCGTTGAAGTGCTTGGCGTTGACCGCCAGCCGGCCAGGCGCCCGGCCCAGACACGGCACGGCGACGCTGGTGGTGAGATCGAGGTCACTCCCGGTGATGCGCAGGCTGGTCTTGTCGGCCTCGAGCAGCAGGCAGTTCAAAAGCGGTTGGGCGCTTTTCTGGGGAACCGATCCAAGGGCGCGGGCCACGGCAAATGCCAGATCGCCCTGCTGGATGGTGAGGTCCATGGGTCACTCCCTGACGGCTAGGAACTTCATGTCCGGCCTCGGTTTCCACCGCTCCCGGACGCGTGGTTCGGGGGGCGTTTCGAGGCGCCGCTGCATTCTAGGCACCGCCCTGTCCGAAGGCAAGCGGAGAACGGCCCAGAAGCCTGCTTCTAAGTCTTTCTGTATCAATCAATAAGAACCTAGTAACCGTAGGGGCTGTGGACGGCGTTCACAACTCGGCGGAGCGCTCGGCAAGCCCCTCCGCGCGAGCCGCTTGGCTCCGCATCCCGGGTGTGGACGATGGTGCCACCTATCCACGGTCCGGGAGCGCAGGGGACCGAACGATCCCGTCCTCCCCGCTCGCTCACTGCCCATCCACGGCTTCTCAAGACGCGACTGTGGAGAACAGCGTGTTCACCTTGTCGCGGAAGGAGTCCTCGGCCTGGATGCGCGCCGCCACCTGGCGGCAGGCGTGGATGACCGTGCTGTGGTCGCGACCACCGAACACACGGCCGATCTCAGCCAGCGACAACTCCGTGAGATGCCGCATGAGATACATGGCCACCTGGCGCGGCACCGCGATGGCCTGCGTGCGCCGCTTGCCCACCAGCGACTCCGGCCGCACGCCGAAACGCTCGGACACCGCCGCCAGGATGCGCTCCGGCGCGTTGTTCTCGGGCTCCGGCTTCACGTACTGGGCCAGCACCTCGTTCGCCAGCTCCGGCGTCACCTCGCGGTGCGTGAGCGAGGCCACCGCCATGAGGCGCACGAGGCAGCCCTCCAGGTCGCGCACGTTGCCACGCACGCGGTCGGCGATCAGCAGCACGACGTCGTCGGCCAGCCGCAGGCCGCCGGACTCCTGTTCGCAGCGGTTGCGCAGGATGGCGATACGCGTCTCGAGGTCCGGCTGCTGCGTGTCGGCCACGAGGCCCTGGTTGAAGCGCGAGATGAGCCGCTCCTCCATGCCCGCGATGTCCTTGGGCGGTTGGTCCGCGGTCACCACGATCTGCTTGTGGGCGTCGCGCAGGGCATTGAACGTGTGGAAGAACTCCTCCTGCGTGCTCTCCTTGCCCGCCAGGAATTGCACGTCGTCCACCAGCAGCACATCCACGTTCCGGTACTTGTTGCGGAACGCCAGCGTCTGGCCGTGCTGGATGGAATAGATCATCTCGTTCGTGAAGCGCTCGGCGGACACGTAATAGACGCGCGCGTCAGGGCGCAGGCGCTTCACCTCGTGGCCCACGGCGTGCAGGATATGCGTCTTGCCGAGGCCCGAGGCGCCGTGGATGAAGAGCGGGTTGTAGACCTCGCCGGGGCGCAGCGACACGGCCATCGCGGCCGCGTGCGTGAAGCGATTGCTCGCGCCCACCACGAACGTCTCGAACGTGAGCCGCGGGTGGAGCTGGCTGTCGAGCCACTCGCGGGCCGGCGCGGGCCGCGTGAGCTCCTGCTGCGCGGGCATGGCGCGCACGGCCGGCGGGGGCGGGCTCGCGGGCAACGGCGACGGTTCGCGCGGCGAGAACCGCACATCGGGGCAGTGGCCCAGCACGTCGGTGAGCGCATGGCGCAGCGCGGTGAGGTGGTGCTCGTGGATCCAGTCCACGAAGAATGCGTTGGGAACCTCGAGGTCCACGGCGGCGGACCCGATCTCGCGTGCCACGATGGGGCGGAACCAGGTCTCGAACGCCTGGTCACTCGTGAGTCGGTCCCTCACCTTGAGGAGGACCTGTTCCCAGAGCACGGCGACCTGATCAGGGGAAACAGGCAGGGCAGCCATTTCTTACATCCTTGCAGAGATGGTTCGTGCCGTTGCCCACAGGGTCAGAAGCCTTCGCAAGTGCTGGCGTTCAGAGCTTCGGGCCGTGTGTGCGGGGGCGGCGATGTGAGTCGGGGACGAGGGTTGTCCACATCCGTGGACGAGTGCCATAAACGGTTTTTTCGCAGCGGTTTAGGCGACGGTCGGCGGGGCTTCCTCCACAAGATGTCCACAGCGGTCCCGCCGGACCCGGGGACGGTTCCGCCCCGTGCCGCCACCCGAATCTGGCAGTGGCTCACAAGGCGATGGGGGGCAATGTTTTGTGGGACTGGCCAAGGATGGGCGTCGCGGTCCGTGGAACACAGGGCTCGCGGCGGACGAACAGGCTAGCACCCGACCCGGGGCGCTACAAGGCACGAGTGACGGCTGTGTAACTAGCTGCAAAGCAACATATTACAGCCGTGCCGCGGAGCTGTGACGATCAGAATGGAAAAAGCACGCCGAGCGTGATCGCGAAGTCGTCCTTAATTTCATCGCTCACAGCGAGTTGCGCCTCGGTCAGCAGGCGCAGGTCCGGATTCGGCCGGAATTCGACGCCCAGACGGACCGGAAAGGACGTGTCGGTGTTGTTCGCCTGGCCGAAGTCGAGCCGCGACATCAGCAGGCTCGCGCCGCCGTACCCGATCCACTTGCCCGAAAAATCAAGCGTCCGGGACACGATGACCTGGGGTCCCACGGCGAGAATGGTGAAGTTGTCCGCGCTCTCCACGCCGAGCGCGCCCCCGAGCGACACGTTAAGCGGGAACGTCTCGCTCTGCATGGCCACCTGCCCGCGGAAGTCGCCGCCCAGGCGCACCGACGTGCGCGTCGTGTTCGCCACGTCGATGCGAGAGAGCCCGCCCAGGAAACCGAAATCGAGATTGGGGTAGAACGAAAGCCGCAGTTGACCCATGAGCGAGGCGCTGCTCTGGTCGAATTGGAGGTAGGCGCCGCCCAGGCGGGCGTTCACCGGCACCACTCGCGCCTCGGACAGGGCACCATGCACCTGCGCGCGGGCCGGGCTGGCCGCGGCGAGTGCCGCCGCGACGAAGACGAGAATGTAGCGCTTCAAGGAATCTCCCTTCTTCCGTGTGGAGCAGATCGTTCGTCCATGAACGAGGGGAAGCGTGCCGCCAAGCTGCCCCCTGCGTGCGCCGGGGTCAAGTGCCGCGCGGGGACGCAGGCGGACGGGTTGCGCCGGCACGGGGCCGCATGAGACAAGCGCGCCATGAAACTGCTCAGCGACTTCGACGGCGTATGGACCTATCCCGAAGAGGAGGGCGTCGCGCACGGCGCCGAGCTGGACGCCGCGCTCGAGGGGCTGGTGGGGGAGCTCGACCGCGGCGAGGTGCGTGCCTGGGTGGCGCGCGCGCGCCGCGCGGTACGCGACGAGCCCACGCGCTGGGGCTGGTCCGTCGCCGGGCGCATCTCGGCGTTCGCGGACGAGGACCCGTTCACCGAGCACGGCGCGTTGCTCCACTACCTGCACGAACGGCGCGCCGTGGACCCGCTGGCGGCGCGCCTCGCCGCCGCGATCGAGGCGACCGGGCGGACGCTCGACGCGTTTGGCGGCAGCTGCCACGTGGCCGGCGTACAGAAGGTCGAGGCGCGACGCGGGCCGGGGATCACCGAAGCGTCGGCGGCCGCCGGGCGAGCGTTGCTCGCGGGCGGCGCGGAAGTGGTGGTGGTGTCCAACTCGGGCACCGAGAAACTCGCCCGCTGGTTCCACCACGCGAACGTGCCGGCGCGCGTGCATCCCGAGCGGGCGGATCAAGCGCTGCGCCTGCGGGGCTCGGCGCGCAAGTTCGTGCTGGCGCCGGAGGCGGGGGAGAGCCTCGCGGTCGGCGACGTGCGCGTGGACGTGGAGCGGCCGGACTACGAGCGCGTGCTGCGCGAGGAGCGGCCGGACGCGGTGGTGGGCGATGTGTTCTCGCTGGATCTGGCGTTGCCGTTGGCGTTGAAACGTCGCGACCCGGCGTGGCGGAAGCTTCGCCTGTTCTGGCTCGTGCATCCTTACACGGGTGCGCGCATGCAGCGCGAGATCGCCTCGCTCCCGGACGGTGAGGTCGAGGCGGTCGAGGGCGGGTTGGCGGCGGTGGCGGAGAGGCTGCTGGGGTAGCGGGAGCTTCTGGCGGCAGATGACGAGTTCCCTCGGCCGCCTGACTTGCCCTGGGGTGCGGGCAGCAGCCTGGAACCCACTCTGCGGCCATTTCCGGCAACCAAAAGTCCACAAAACAGAGGGTTTTCGGGTTTCCGTGCTAGGCTCGGGACCGCTCCCGAAGTGTTGTGCTCACTCCGTCTGTGGACGCCATGCGACTGCTCTTGTTCCGACATGGTCCCGCCGAAGCGCGCGATGGCGTGCGCTGGCCGGACGACCTGTTGCGGCCCCTCAGCGAGCAGGGGGCGCGGCGCACGCGGCGCGCGGCTCTCGGAGTGGCCCGGCTCGAGCCGAAAGCCGACGCTGTGTTCAGCAGCCCCGCGACACGCTGCCTGGAGTCCGCTCGCCTGCTGGCCGCCGCGCTGCTCGTGCCCGCCGAGCCGATCGTGCTCTCGTCCCTCGCGCCCGGCGGCGCATGGCCCGAGACACTGCGGCGGCTCGCCCGCGAGGACCTCGCGGCGACGATCGCGGTGGTCGGGCACGAGCCCGACCTGGCCCTGCTGACGGGCGCGCTGCTGGGAGCCGAGCCCGCGTCGCTCGCGTTCAAGAAGGCCGGCGCCTGTGCGCTCGAATGGGACACGCCCGAGCCCGGACGCGCGCGACTCAAGTGGTGGCTCGGGCCGGGCACGCTCCGTTCGCTCAAGCCGCGCCGTGCCGGGAGGGTGGCGTGAGACCCGAGAACTCCTACGGCCAGCAGCCCAACCCGTACCCGGGAAAGTTGTTCATCGTCGAGGGCATCGACGGGTCCGGCAAGAGCACGCAGCTGGCACTGCTCGCCCAGTGGCTCCGGGGCGAAGGCCACCTGGTGATCTTCAGCGAGTGGAACTCGTCACCGATCGTTCGCGCCACCACCTCGCGCGGCAAGAAGCGACAGTTGCTCACGCCGCTCACGTTCTCGCTCATCCACGCCACCGACTTCTCCGACCGCGTCGAGCGCGACATCGTGCCGGCGCTCAAAGCCGGCGCCATCGTGCTGGCCGACCGCTACGTGTACACCGCGTTCGCCCGCGATGTCGCGCGCGGCGTGGATCGCCAATGGGTGCGCGCGCTCTACCGCTTCGCGGTCACCCCGACGCTGGCCGTCTACTACCGCGCGCCGCTCGACGTGGCGCTCTATCGCATCCTCTCGGGCCGGCCGAAGCTCAAGTGGTACGAGGCCGGCATGGATCTGGGCCTGCACCCGGAGCCGAACGAGAGCTATCGGATGTTCCAGGGACGCATCCAGGAGGAGTACGAGCGCATCGTGCCCGAGTACGACCTCGCGAGCATGGACGCCACGCTGCCGGTGGAAGTCCAGCAGCGCGCGCTGCGGGCCCTTGTGCGGCCGCACCTCAAGGGCGTGGCGCGCGATCCGCACGGCGCGACGCGCGAAACCCGGGAGAGCGTTCGCCCATGAAGCGCTTCGAGTCGCATGGCCAGGGGATCCCGGGAACGCAACTCGGCGACCTGTCGGGATGGTTGATCGTGGTGGAGGGCACCGACGGAGTCGGACGCACGACGCACGTGAACAAGCTGCGCACGCACCTCGAGCGCGAGGGCTACGCCGTGGCCGAGACGGGCCTCACGCGCTCGGACCTGGCCAGCCGCGGCATCCGGCGCGCGAAGCAGGGCAACACGCTCGGCTCGAACGCGTTCAACCTGTTCTACGCGACCGACTTCGCCGATCGGCTCGAGCAGCAGATCGTGCCGGCGCTGCGCGCGGGTTTCGTGATGATCACCGATCGCTACATCTATTCTCTGATCGCGCGCGCCATCGTTCGCGGCGCCGACCCGCACTGGATCAAGCAGGTGTACTCGTTCGCGCTACGGCCCGACGCCGTGTTCTACCTGCGCATCACGGCGGAAGACCTGGTCCCCCGCGTGCTCGCCGACGGCCCGTTCGACTATTGGGAATCGGGCATGGACATGCCGATGGGGGAGGACCTCCACGACTCGTTCGTGAACTACCAGGGCCGCGTCATCCGCGAGTTGGACGAACTCGCCCTGGAGTACGGGTTCCACACGCTCGACGCCACGCGTGACGTGGGCGACATCGCGGGCGAACTGTGCGAGCGCGTCACGGGTCTGCTGTCGCGGAGGGCCGCCGGGCCCGTGGCGTGAGCCGCTCGGCCGCCGCCGGGAGACTTCGCGCGCTCAGCGACGAAGTCGCGAGCCACGCGCGCGCCGCCGCGGAGGGCCGTGCGGGTGCGCTGCACGACCTGCGCGTGACCTGCCGCCGGTTGGAGACCGCGTTGCGCCTGTGGGGCCGCGGCCGGAACGCGCGCGAGGCGAGGCTCACGGCCCGCACCCTCCGCCGTGCGGCCGGGCCTGCGCGCGACGCCGAGGTGCTGGGTCGCCTGCTCCAGACGCGCGCGGCCGGCGCGGCGCTCATTCCGGTCGCGCTCCGCCGGGCGTGGGGCGCGGCATTGGCGCTACCGACGAGCCCGCCCGCGGAGCCGACGCTGCCGCTCGCGGACGTTCAGCCACTCGCGCGGCGGGCGGCGGACCGGCTCGAGCGGCGGGAGGTGCGGCAGCGAAGCGCGCGCGAAAGACTGCGACGCTGGCGAGACGCCGCGCGCAGGGCTATGCGGTCGGCGCTGGCGGACGGAGGCGTCGAACCGCTCCACCGCGCCCGGCTTGCGGTCAAGCGCTGGCGCTACGCGGAGGAAGCACTCGCGAGCGAGGCCCCTGCCCGTTCGCTGAAGCTGGCGCGGGAGCTTCGCCTTTGGCAGTCGGAGCTGGGGTGGCTGAACGACCGCGCGCAGCTGATCGCGTTCGTTTCGGCGCAGGGCGCGCCAGGGCTCCGACTCGTCCCGAAACTCGAGGCGCAGCGTCGCTCGGCAGTGGAGGATCTGGGGCGTCGGCACGCCGAGTTCGCGACACGCCGGCACCCTCCGCGTGTTCTGGCTCCACCGCGACCGGGTGATCCAGCAGCCGGGCCAGATCCGCGGCGCGCCGGCGACCCGCCCAGAGCTCGAGCTGCGCGTGCCGGCGCGCGTCGGCCACGATCACGAAGCGCTCCCGTCGACGGCGCACGCTGAGCCCGCGCACCAGCTGGTAGTGGCTGCGGTCGAGCCCCTCGGCCACGCGGAGGATCGCCGAGAGCCAGCGCACGGTGCGGCGCAGGCCGCGGGAGAGGGCGGCGAATCCTTCGTCGCGCTTACGGCGCGGCCGGGCCGCGCCGTGATAGTGCGCGACCGTCGCCACCAACTCGACCTCGTCGCCCGCCAGTCCGCGCAGGCCGCCGTTGCGGATGACGTAGGCCGAATGTTGCGCGTGCCCGTCGTAGGCGATGGCAGAGCCCACGTCGTGCAACAGCGCGGCGAACTGGAGCCACTCGCGTTCGCGCACCCCAAGATCGTGCCACGGGCGCAATTCGTCGAACAACCGAAGCGACAGGCGCGCCACGTGGCGCGCGTGCTTTCCGTCGGGATCGAAACGCGCAAGCAGCCCGAGCACGCTTCGCAGGCGCACGTCGGCCGCGGACTCGAGCGAGGAGAGCTCCGCGGCATGGCGTCGCAGCCAGTCGGTGACCAACCCTTCGCGCACGCCATAGTCCGATAGCGTGATGCCTCGCGCACCGGCCAGGCGCAACACCTGCTCCAACACCACCGCGCCGGGCAGCAGGATCTCGGCGCGCGCCCCATCGATGCCGGGCAGCCGCTCGCGTTGCGCGCGCGGCATGCGTTCGAGGCGGCGTGTGAGCGCCGAGAGTTCCGAGAGCGGAAGCACGTGTCCGTTCAACTGTGGCAGATCGCGGCCGTGCTGCTCTCGGTACGCAAGCTCGGCGAGCGCGTGGATCGCGCCCGAGGAGCCGTACACGGTCTCGGGCGCGGGCCCCTCGAACGCCTCGAACGCGCGGCGGAGCTGCTTGCGCGCCGTGCGGCGCAGCCGGTCCAACTCGTCGTCCGAGGGCGGGTCGTGCGCGAGCAGTGTCTCGGTGAGTCGCAGCGCGCCGAGCGGGGCTCCCGCCACGCGCAGAAGTCCACCGCCCCGCACGTGCACGAGCTGCACGCTGCCACCACCGATGTCCACGATCAGCGACGGCTCCTCGGGCAGGTGCAACGCGGCCTGCGTCGCGAGATGGATGAGGCGGCCCTCCTCCTCGCTCGGGATCACGCGCGGCGAGATGCCGGATTCCCTGCGGGCGAGCCGGAGGAAGTCGCCGCCGTTTCGCGCTTCCCGGACGGCGGCCGTGGCCGTGCACAGGATGCGATCCACGGAGAGACGTCGCGCGAGTTGGACGAATCGGCGAAGCGCGGCGGCCGTGCGGCGCATGGCGTCACGCCGCAGGCGGCCATCCACGAACGAACCGCGGCCGACCTGGACGACCTCGCGCTCGCGGTCGAGCACGGTGAACGCGTCGCCGGTGGTGGCCTCGGCGATGACCATGTGGATCGAATTGGTACCGATGTCGATGGCGGCTAGGCGCACGATCTGGCCTCGGATTCTGCGGCGGGCTGCGAGTTCAGCTTCGCGAAGTATCGGCTGAGGCGGTGGCCGGGTCCATCGTCGTGACTGTACGTCAAGGCCTCGCGGATTTCGGCAACGCGACGCTGGTGCGACGGGTTGCTTCTTGACCCCCGAAAGAACCTAGCTCTTCTCGCGCACGTAAAATGCCGACGCCCAGTCGGCTTTCACTTCGAACCCCAGTCTTCGGTAGAGGGCGAGCGCGGGGGCGTTGAAGTCGTTGACGAACAGGCAGACGTGGCGCGTGCGCAGGAGCAGGCGGGCGCAGAGTTCGCCGAGGGCGCGGCGGGCGATTCCCTGGCCGCGCAGGGCGGGGGGCACGTAGACGCCGGAAACCTGCGCGGCGTGCGGCGTGAGCGCGCTGATGCCGGCGCGGAAACACAGGCCGCGGCCATCCCGCCAGAGCCAGGTCCAGCCATCGCGGCACTCCTCCTCGACACGACGCGCGTACGCGACGGGGTCCACTTCGCGCGGGTCCTCGAGCAATTCCTCGGCGCGCAGGTCTGCGCCGGCGTTATAGAGGAACGCGTAGTCCTCGCGCCGCGCCGTTCGCAGCTCCGGCAGCAGTGTGCCCGCGCTGCCCGGAGCTCGGTCCAGAGCCAAATACACCTGCTCGCGCTCGAGCCGCAGTGTCGGGCCGGGGCCGGGGAAGCGCTCGCACAGCGCGGCCACCGCGTCGCGCGCGCCGATGACCTGAACGCGCGCGGGCTGGAGCGCGGGCTCGAGTACCGCCGCCTCGCCCAGCGATCGGAGCGCCACGAGGTCGTCGCCCGAGGGCAGCACCGCACCCGAGTGAGCGCCCACGAACAGCAGCGCCGTCAGGCGTCCGTCGCGGCGCGCACCCCACCACACGTCGCTCGGGCGGGCGAGCGCGTCGCGCAGGACGAGCGCGACCAGGTACACGTTCAGCACGGGGTCGTCCTCGAGGAACGAAAGCACCTCGGGCACATCCCGTGGTCCGAGCCGGTCCAGGACCGGTGCGCCGATGCCGGGGTGAATAGCCATGGTACGTGGGGGAACGACTCTAGCACCACGGCCGCGCGTGCGCCGCGCCGGAATGCGCACGGCCGCGCCCGGAGGATTCCGGCAACCTTCCCCGGTCCGCGCCGCGATGGACGGCCGCGCGCGCGGATGCTTACATGCGCCCCCGGAGGGTACTGCGTGAGTGAGTTGATCATGCTGATCGAGGACGAGAAGGAGATCCGTGACCTCGTCCGCTACAACCTCGAGAAAGCCGGCTACCGCGTGGCGGCCGCCGCAGACGGCGAGGAGGGCCTCAAGCAGCTGTTCGCCTCGCGCCCCGACGCGCTCGTGCTGGACCTCATGCTGCCCGGCATGAACGGGCTCGAGATCGTGCGCGAGCTGCGCGCCGAGCCCCTGACGCACGACCTGCCCATCCTCGTGCTCACGGCGCGCTCGGCCGAGATGGACAAGCTGCTGGGGTTCGAGCAGGGCGCCGACGACTACCTCACCAAGCCGTTCAGCCCCCGGGAACTGGTCGCGCGCGTGAAGTCCCTGCTGCGCCGTACGCATCCGACCGGCCCCGGCCGCACGCTCGAGGCGGGTCCGCTGCGCGTGGACCTCGATGCGCACGAGGCGCACTGCGCGGGCGCGAAGCTCAACCTCACGCCGCGCGAGTTCGACCTGCTCGCGTTCCTGGCGCGCCATCCCGGTCGCGCGCTGTCGCGGGACGAGCTCCTGCGCAAGGTGTGGGGCTACGACTACGTCGGTGAGACTCGCACCGTGGACGTGCACGTGCGGCGACTGCGCGCCAAGCTCGGCGAGCATCACGGGCTCATCGAGACCGTGCTCGGTGCCGGCTACAAGCTCACCACGCCAGCCGCTCCCGAGGACGCGTGAGGCTCTCGCTCCGGGCGCGGCTGCTCGTCGTCCCGGCGATCGTGGTGGCCGGCGCGGTGACGCTGCTCACGGTGCTCGAACACGGCGCCCAGCGCCGCTGGCTCGTCGAACGCGAGTCCGACGCGCTCGTGCGCCTCACCCGCGAAGCGGCGCGCACCGCGCAGGCGCAGGCGGGCTCGTGGCAGCCCACGGCGGACTCGCTCGAGGCACGGTTCGGGCTGCGCGCCACGGTGATGGCCGCCGACGGTCGCGTGCTGGCCGACTCCCGCGCGCGTGCGCGCGAGATGGAGAATCACGCTCAGCGAGCAGAGGTGCGCGCGGCGCTCTCGGGCGGCACGGGCCTGGCGGTGCGCCGGTCCCGCACGGTGGGCGAGGAGTTCCTCTACTGCGCCGTGCCCATGGGGCGCGACACCGCGGCGGTGCTGCGGCTCGCCCAGCCGCTCGTCGTGGTCCAGCACATGTCGGCGTCGCTCACGCGCCTGTCCACGGCCGCGGCCTCCATGGCGTTACTCGCCAGCATCCTCGTTCTGGCGTACGTGAGCGGCCGTTTCGCCCGGCGCCTGCGACGACTCCAAGTCGTCGCGCGGCGAATCGGCCAGGGCGAGCCTGGCGTGCGTGCCACGGAGTCGCCCGACGACGACCTCGGCCAGCTCGGGCGAGCGTTGAACGAGATGCGCGGAGAGCTGGACGTGCGCGTCGAGGCGTTGCGCCGCGAGCGCGACGACCGCGAGCTCATCCTCGCCCACATGAGTGACGGCGTTGCGCTCCTGGACGGGGCGGATCGCGTGGTTCACGTGAACCATCGCTTCGCCGAGCTGCTGGACGCCGCGCGCCGGCCCGAGCCGGGCACGCCGTTCACGACGTTCGCGCGCATCCCGGAGCTGGCGGAGATGGCCGCGGAGTCCCGCCGCACGGGGCAGACGGTGTCGCGCGAACTCAAACCCTGGGCCACGCGCACTGGATCCGCTCGCGGCACCGTCACGCCGCTCGGCGGGCCGGCGCCCGAGCCCGTACTGATCGTGTTGCACGACCTGTCGCAGGGCGAGGCGCTTCAGCGCATGCGGCAGGACTTCGTGGCGAACGTGTCGCACGAGCTGCGCACGCCGCTCACCTCGCTCCGCGGCTACGCTGAGACCCTGCTCGAGGGTGGGTTGGACGATGCGGAGAATCGCGAACGGTTCGTGCTCATCATGCGGGACGGCGCGGTGCGACTGCAGGCCCTGGTCGAGGACCTGCTGTCGCTGGCCGAGTTGGAGCGCCCCGACGCCACGCTCCGGCGCGAGCCATTCGACCTGCGCTCGCTCGCGGCCGAACAACTCACGCACGTGCGCGAGGTCGCCACGCGCGCGGGACTCGAGCTGGTGCTGGAGCCGGGGCCCGAGCTGGTGGTGCACGCCGACCGCGTGCGGATCTCGCAGGCGCTCGCGAACCTGGTGGACAACGCGGTCAAGTACACCGAGCGCGGTTCGGTGCGGCTGGCTGTCGGCCGGGAGGGCAGCACGGCGTGGTGCGAAGTGCGCGACACGGGCGCGGGCATTCCGGGCTTTGACCTGCCGCGCGTGTTCGAGCGCTTCTCCCGCGTGGACAAGGCGCGCTCTCGCGAGGGGGTTCCCGCGCGCGAAGCGCGTGGGACCGGAACGGGGCTGGGGCTGTCGATCGTGAAGCACGCGATCGCGCTGCACGGCGGCGAAGTGTCCGTGGAGAGTCGCGTGGGCGCAGGGACCGTGTTCCGCTTCGAGCTACCCGGGTCCGTGCGAGACTGACCGTCCCACGTTGCCGGAACGAAGTCCCGGCGGCGACCCCGCAAGACCCCGCGCGGTTCCACCGCGCGCACCGAGTTCCCGCGCGCGATATCCGGCGACGCGGGTTTTTACGCGCCCGAAACGCTCCCGACACGCGTGGACACCGTGCCGGCCGTCAGTGTTCTCGCCGAGGGAAGAGGGCGGTCGCGGCCAGTGGGTCCAGCCGCACGGGAAGGTGCGTATCGGGCCGGCCGCGGGTTGAAACCTCGAGTGACGACAACACCGCCCCGCCCTTCCAGTCCCACTCCCAAACTCCCAGGAGGCTGCATGCGCATCTTGCACTCGGGTGGGCCGCGACCGGCTCTTCTCGCGCTCGCAACCCTGATCCTCGCGGCGGGCACCGCGACGCGGGCATCGGCGCAGGTGAATCCGATCGTCTTCGACGGCAACATCGTCTTCAACGCGGGCGCCGGCCTCTACGCCGGCGCCGCCTCGGTCGGCAGTTCCTGTCTGCCGGGCTTGGATTCCACCACGGCGACGATCGCGACCACGCAGTTCACGCGCAACAGCAACCTGAACCCGCTGCTGAGCGGGGCGCTCAACGTGGCCAACCCGAACTGGCGTCCCGCGGCGGGCTCGCCGGCGTTCTGCGACAACGGCGCGCACCCGGTGCTGGACCTGCCGAACGACGGATTCTTCCAGCAAGTCGGCTACGCCGGCGCGATGGGCCCCACGGAGCCGGACTGGACCGCGGGCTGGACCTACTACGGCCTGGCCGGCGGCGGCCGCACGTTCCCGGTGCGCCCGGTCGTCGTGCTCGACAACCACAACCTCTACTCGCCGCGCACGTTCTCGGCCGACTCGAACTACTTGGTGCGCGGCCAGTTGCACGTGAAGGAGCAGTCCTCGCTCACCATTCCGGCCGGCACGGTGATCTTCGAGGAGACCGCCACGGTGGGCACGATCATCATCGAGCGCGGCGCGAAGATCTTCGCGCTCGGCACGTCCTGGGCGCCCATCATCCTCACGTCGGACGCAGCCCCGGGCTCGCAGACGCCGGGTGGCATCGGCGGGCTGTTCGTGCACGGCCGCGCGCGCATCAACGCGGCCAACTCGTGCGTCGGTGACTCGGCGGCGTCCGAGGGCGGCGCGGTGGGCCACTACGGCGGGAACGACGATACGGACAACAGCGGCATCATCCGCTACCTGCGCGCGGAGTTCGCGGGCGTACAGGTGGGGCCGAACAACGAGGCCAACGGGTTCACGTTCAACGGGGTTGGTTCCGGCACCGAGATCGCGTACCTCCAGTCGCACCGCAGCTCGGACGACCTGTTCGAGTTCTTCGGCGGCAGCGCGGCCCCGAAGTACCTCGTGGCCACCTACGGCGAGGACGACGGCTTCGACTGGCAGATGGGCTATCGCGGCAAGGCGCAGTTCGTGATCATCCGCCAGATCACCGGCGCGACGGGCACGGAGCGCGGCATCGAGGCCGACAACAACGAGTTCAACAACGCCACCGAACTGTGCTCGGGGCGCTCGTTCCCGCGCCTGTCCAACTTCACCATCCTCGGCGACCTCACGGCCGGTCCCGGCGTGGGGGACGGCATCTTCCTGCGTCGCGGCACGGGCGCGATCATCGTCAACTCGATCATCTCCGAGTGGAAGGGCAATGCCCTCGAGGTGAACGGCGCCGAGACGTTCAACAACCATTGCAATGACCGCGCCGACATCGCGGCGCTGCTGCCGGCGACCGCCTGCGGCGCGGGCGTGAATCCCGACCCGATCGTGTTCGACGGCAACCTGCTTTGGGACAACGGCACGACCGGCAGCGAGCACTACGCCGGCGCCGCGTCCGCCGGCAGCCCGTGCATCCCGGGCACGGACTCCACCACCGCGACCATCGCCTCGGTGCAGTACGTGAACAACTCGTTCGCGGACCCGAAGCTCACGGGCGCGCTGAACATCGCGAGCCCGAACTGGGTGCCGGCACTGGGCAGCCCGGCTTACGCGGGGAACGCGGGCCACGGCAGGACGGTGAACGTGCCGAATGACGGATTCTTCGAGCGCGCCTGCTTCGTGGGCGCCGTGGGCCAGGACGGCGACTGGACGCAGGGCTGGACCTACTACGGCCTGGACGGCGGCGGCCGCACGTTCCCGGTGCGCCCGGTCGTCGTGCTCGACAACCACAACCTCTACTCGCCGCGCACGTTCTCGGCGGACTCGAACTACCTGGTGCGCGGCCAGTTGCGCGTGAAGGAGCAGTCCTCGCTCACCATTCCGGCCGGCACGGTGATCTTCGAGGAGAC
>JANNKI010000229.1:0-11717 GCA_031396225.1 bacterium
CGCTGTTCCAGGAGCAGCATGGCCAATGTGAGCGGCAACACCGCCACCAGCGAGAAGCCGGCGATCAGCCGGGCGCGCAACGAGTTCATGGCGCGCTCCTCTCGCAGCGCAACAGGTTGGCGAACGCATCCGCGCCACCCATGCGCGCCACCGCCGCGCGCAGTTCCGGCGCCACCAGCACCGGGCAGCGCAGCGCGAACACCGGTTGCACGTGGCGCGTGCGCCACGACGCCTGCACCGCGTCGCGGCCGGCGATCGCCACGTCCAGGTAGGCGAGACGCACCGTGCGCGCCGCCGCCCCGCCGGTCGCACGCGCGAGCACACGCTCGAGCAGGCGCGCGCCCGGGAGCGCGGGATCCGGGTGGAAACTCGCGAACCTCCCGGCCTCCTCGGACGCGGCCACGGGCTCCAGCTCGCCCCAGGGGAGCAGGTCGCCGGAGAATGCCTCGCGGTTCATCACCGCCAGCGCGACGCCGCCCACTCGCGCCGTATCGGGCGCGGTGGTGAGGCACGCCACGACGCCGCGCGAGCGCAGGCCGCGGGCTGTATGGCGCCCGGGCGCGTCCGAGCGCAGGCGTGTGGAGCCTTCGCCGGGCCAGAACACCGCCACGTCCAACTCACCTCGCTCGAGCGCGATCTCCTGGTCGGCGGCGTCGCTGAAGAATCGCACGTGCAGCGTGTCGGGAGCGCCCGATGCCGGGAAACCATCCGCCACGCGGCGCAGTCGGAGCGCGCCCCCCGCCAGCGAATCCACGTCGTAGTTGGCGTCGGCGAAGCGCGTGTTCACACCGGTGCGCGCGCAGGCGAACAGCAAGTTCACGCGCTTGCGCCCCGGCAGGCCCAGTCGCAGCGAGCCCACGCGCTTCGCGATCGGGTCCATGCCGCGCACGCGCAGCCGGTCCAGGCGCTTCTCGCCCGCCAGCGCACCCGACTCGAGCCGCGCCAACGCGAGCCACGGATCGAGCAGGCTCAGCACGGTGCCGCCCGCCCGCTCGCGATTCCCACGCACGAACCTCAGTCCCATCCCGGGCGACAGCACGCCCGAGTCGGGCGAGGCGACGTAGACGAACCCGCTGCGCGTCCACACGACGCGCGCCGGCAGGTCGCGCCACTCGGCTCGCGCGGGCGCCACACACGTCATGAGTGCCAGCGCCGCCCCGACGAGCGCGGACTGCTGCGCGCGCGGCGGTGTGTGCGGGCGGACACGATCGGCGTAGGTATTGGCGGGCATCGAGTTGGGCTCCAGAGGCGAGAGTCCGACCGTCCGGCAAGCGTGTCAAGGCTGACACACTCAGGTATCGGCCGACGCAGGTGCAGAATCGCAAGCCAATGTCCAGCAAGAAGTTGGCCGCTCGGCACGAACCGTGGAATGGAACAGGTTCGAACCCGCGACGGAAGCCTTCCGCCGCGCACCTGGCGAGCAAGCGGACGACCGCTTCGAGACCAGGGGCCACGAACCGGACCCGGCACACCGGAGCGCGGCGCAGACGCGAGCCGGCAGGAGACAACACCATGGAACGCCATCCCGAGAACCCCCCGACCCAGGCGAGCGAGCGAACCGCGCTCGAGGACAGCATGCGCCTGGCGCGCCTACGCCAGCAGAACCGCGACCGCGCCCTGATCGGCGCCTGGGTGGGTGCCACCAGCATCGCGCTCGTGGCCACGCTCATGTTGCTCGAGAGCTGTGGCAGCGGCGGCTCGAGCCGCACGCGCGCGACGAGCTACAGCCACGAGGCCGCAGCGAAGCAGCAGCAGGTCGCGGTGGCCTCCAACGGGGCGCTCACGTCGATCGGCGGAGGCGGGGGCTCGGTGCACCCACTCGCGACCGAGTCCTCGGTTGGCGCGAACGCTGTGCCACCGGACGTGGTGGCGGCGGTCTCGGACACGTTCGTCACCGCGGGGCAGGCCGTGGAGGTGACGGTCGAGGGCACGCCCGACATCACCGAGATGGCGCTCTCCGATGGCCGCGGCGACGCCATCCCCATGGTGCGCGACTCCGCGGGCCAGCTCTGGCGCGTGCACTATCGGGTCCCGCTCCGCCCGCAGACGGATCGATTGGGCCTGGCCGTGACCGCCAGGAACGAGTCGAACCGTTGGCGCAGGGTGTGGCTCTTCCTCCAGGTGGACGACGGCAAGCAGTCGGTCGAGCCGACGCAACCCGAGCAGGGCACTGACGAAGCCCGCTGACCGCGCGCGAAGGCCGCGGGAAACGAGGGGCCGGCGCCAAGGATGGCCGCCGGCCCTCTGCGTTGTGACAGGGCTGTCCGGTTCGCGACCCCCGCCGGCGTCATGCAAGGGAGGCTCATCTCATTTAGCCTAGCGGAGCTCGCCCTGTCGCACGCCAGCCTCGAGACTCAGACCCGTCACCGCACGTCCTTTACAGAGGAGCCCCGTCCCGTGACCCAGCTTCCACAAGCCGACAGTTTCATCGAGCGCCACCTCGGCCCGTCCGAGGCCGATGTGCGCGACATGCTCGCCGAACTCGGCTACCCGTCGCTCGACGCGCTCATCGATGCGACCGTGCCCGCCAATATCCGGTTCAAGGGCCCGCTCGCGCTGCCCGCCGCCATGTCCGAGCAGGACGCGCTCGCTGCGTTCAAGCAGCTGATGTCGCGCAATGAGGTGTGGCGGAACTTCATCGGACTCGGCTATTTCAGCACGCATGTGCCCGCCGTGATCCAGCGGAACGTTTTCGAGAACCCCGGCTGGTACACGGCCTACACGCCCTACCAGGCCGAGATCGCGCAGGGCCGCCTGGAAGCACTGCTCACGTTCCAGACGGTCGTGAGCGACCTGACCGCGCTGCCTGTCGCCAGCGCGTCGCTGCTCGACGAGAGCACCGCCGCCGCCGAGGCCATGCAGCTCGTGCACGCGGCCAAGGACGGTCGCGACACGTTTCTCGTGGCCGAGGACTGCCACCCGCAGACGATCGACGTGATCCAGGCGCGCGGCCGGGCCCGCGGCATCACGGTGAAGGTGCAGAAGGCGTCGGCATTCACGCTCGACGCCAGCGTGTGCGGCGTGCTGGTGCAGTATCCCAACACGCTCGGGGGGCTCGAGGACCATCGCGCGCTCGCCGAGAAGGCGCACACGGCCGGCGCGCTCGTCGTGGCCGCCACCGACCTCCTGGCACTCACGCTGCTCGTGCCCCCCGGCGAGTGGGGCGCTGACGTGGCGGTGGGCTCGTCCCAGCGCTTCGGCGTGCCCATGGGCTACGGAGGTCCGCACGCGGCGTTCTTCAGCACACGCGACGAGTTCAAGCGGCTGCTCCCGGGCCGCATCATCGGCCTGTCGCGAGACGCAAACGGCAAGCCCGCGCTGCGCATGGCACTCGGCACGCGCGAGCAGCACATCCGGCGCGAGAAGGCCACCAGCAACATCTGCACGGCGCAGGTGCTGCTCGCCGTCATGGCGGGCATGTACGCCGTATGGCACGGGCCCGAGGGGCTGGCGCGCATCGCCCGGCGCGTCCAGCGCATGGCGCGCGCATTCGCCGCGGGCGTGCGCCGGCGGAGGCATACGGTGTTGCACGGCGAGTTCTTCGACACCGTGCACGTGATGCCGGCGGCGTCGCTCGGCGCGGCCGCCATCCGCAAGGCCGCCGAGGCGCGGCGCCTGAACCTGCGCTACCTGGCGGACGGCAGCATCACCGTGGCGTTCGGCGAGACGGCCACCGCGGCTGATGTGGCCGACTTGCTCGCGGTGTTCGGCGGTGGCCCGGAACCGGCGGCGGAGGAACCCGGCTCCCTCGGAAGTGACGCGCGCACCGATGCGCGCTTCGAGCGTTCCAGTGCGTATCTCACGCATCCGGTGTTCCACCTGTATCACTCCGAGACCGGGATGATGCGCTACCTGCGCCTGCTCGAGTCCCGCGACCTGTCGCTCACGCACTCCATGATCCCGCTCGGCAGTTGCACCATGAAGCTCAATGCGGCGGCCGAGATGTTCCCGGTGAGCTGGCCCGAGGTGGGCGGCCTGCACCCGTTTGCGCCCGTGGAGCAGGCGCGCGGCTACCGCGCGCTGTTCGACCTGCTCGAGGGGGCGCTCGCCGAGGTGACGGGCTTCCACGCGGTTTCGCTCCAGCCCAACGCCGGCTCACAAGGCGAGTACGCCGGACTGCTCGTGATTCGGGCCTGGCACCAGTCGCGCAACGAGGGCCATCGCCGGGTCTGCCTGATCCCGCAGTCGGCGCACGGCACCAACCCGGCGAGCGCGGTCATGGCGGGGATGTCCGTGGTGGTGGTCAAGACCGATGCCCACGGCAACATCGAGGTGGCCGACCTCAAGGCCAAGGCGGCCGAGCACGCGCGGGACCTGGCCGCCCTGATGGTGACCTACCCCTCCACGCACGGCGTATTCGAGGAGGCCATCACCGAGGTCTGCGACGTGGTCCACCAGTACGGTGGCCAGGTCTACATGGACGGCGCCAACATGAACGCCATGGTCGGGCTCTGCCGCCCGGGCGACATCGGCGCGGACGTCTGCCACCTGAACCTGCACAAGACGTTCTGCATCCCGCACGGCGGCGGCGGTCCGGGCATGGGGCCCATCGGCGTCGCGAAGCACCTGGCGCCGTTCCTGCCGGGACATGCCCTCGTGCCGACCGGCGGGAGCCAGGCCATCGGCGCCGTGAGCGCCGCGCCGTGGGGCAGCGCGAGCATCCTGCCCATCTCGACGATGTACATCCTGATGATGGGTGGGGAGGGGCTCACGCAGGCCACCCGCGTGGCCATCCTGAGTGCCAACTATGTCGCCCGGAAGCTCGAGCCGCATTTCCCGATCCTCTATAAGGGCAGGAATGGCACCATCGCCCACGAGTGCATCGTGGACCCGCGCGGGCTCAAAGCGGCCACCGGCGTCGATGTGGAAGACATCGCCAAACGCCTCATGGACTACGGGTTCCACGCGCCGACGATCTCGTTCCCGGTCGCGGGCACGCTCATGATCGAGCCGACCGAGAGCGAGTCCAAGGCCGAGTTGGACCGCTTCGTCAGCGCGCTCGTGGCGATCCGTATCGAGATGGCCGAGATCGAGAGCGGAGTCCTGCCCCGGGACGACAACCCGCTCAAGCGAGCGCCGCACACACTCGAAGTGGTCCTCTCGGACAACTGGCAGCGGCCCTATTCGCGGGAGCGCGCCGCATTCCCGCTCGCGTGGGTGCGCACACGGAAATTCTGGCCGGCGGTGGGTCGTGTGGATAACGCGTACGGCGACCGCAACCTGGTGTGCTCCTGTCCGCCTGTCGAGGAGTACGCGTCCGTCTGATCCGGGGGCGGCTCTCCAGCGTGAAGTACCTGTGTGAATCTAAGTACTCCCACGTCGAACGCGCCGGAAAGCTTGACCACTTCGTGCAAAGTGCATGCCGGCCGCCCCAAATAGTGCGTGATCGAACTCGTTTCGAGGATAAATTCGTGACGAGCCAACTCACGGAGTGACTTCGGCAACGATTGGGCTTGCGAATATCACATTGGGTCGCTAATGTGTTTCTAGTTCGTTACGGGTCCTCCCCGACCCCGGGCGACACACGGACAACTGTCGTCACTGTAGGTGAGCCGGACCTCCTCGAAGACTGCCCCAGGATCCACGGGAACAGTCCAAGGGGCGCGATCACTCTCTCCTCGCGCCAGTAGGTCTGGACCACCAAAAACCCCATGTGCTGCGCACTGGAACTGCCCCCACCATGTTCCGATCGAACGACTTTGAGGTCAGAGACCTCTGGCGAGTAATTTCCCGTCGGCGCGGCATCGTCATCGCGTCCACGCTCGCTTTCGTAGGTCTGGCGTTGATCCTGAACGCCGTCACGCGCCCCGTGTTCCGCACCGCTGCGCGCATCACCATCCATCCCGCGCCCAGCCGTTCGCCGCTCACCGGTGCCACCGTCGAGAGCCCGACCCCGGTGTCGGAGAACCTGTCGCTGTTGACCACCGCCGAGCGCATCATGAGCCGCGACGTGCTCGAGCGCGTCGCCCTCGAGATGAAGGCGCGTGGCATCGTCATGGGCCGCATCGTGGTGGAGCCGGGCGGCATGCAGGCCTCGCGGGCCACGGCGTCGGCAAGCCTCGAACCGATGGGCCCGTCCAGGGGAACAGAGGCGCAGGAGCGCTCCGACGTGGACTGGCTCGCCCACAGCGTGAGCGTGCGTCCCATCCGTGACACGCGGCTGGTGGACGTGCACGCCGAGCACTCCGATGCGCGGGCGGCCGCCGAGATCGCCAATGCCGTCGTCACGCTGTTCGTGAAGGGCGAGGCCGAGATCCGTCGCGCCGCCGACGCGGAGCGGCTCACCGCGTTGCGCGTGCAGATCGACGACCTGCGCCGGGTCATCCAGGCGTCGCAGAAGTCGCTGTACGGCTCGAGCAGCGCCACGCTGGCGCTCGCCGGCGAGCGCAGCAAGCAGCTCACCGGGGCCGCCACCGAGCTCAGCTCGTCGTCCATCAAGACGCGCGCCGACCTGCGCGTGGTCGAGGCCCAGCTCGGGCGCATCCGCGCGTTCCGTCGCGAGGCCACGCCCAACTGGAGCAACCCTCCCGTCCAGACCGACGCGCTGGACCGTCTCTACAGCGAACTTCAAACGGCCGAGACCGCGGTGCTGTCGCTCCGCCGCCAGTACCACGAGCAGAGCCGCGAGGTGGTCTCGGCCGAGGCCGAGGCGCAGGGGCTGCGCGAGGCCATGCGTCGCGAGCTGCAGAAGGCGTATTCGGATCTCGAGGGCCAGCGTGACGTGCTCGCTGCCCGGGTGGATGGCATCGACCAGGCCACGGTCCGCAACGAGCACGCGTTCAAGGCGCTCAGTGACAGCTCGTACAAGTACTCGACGCTCGAGAGTGAACTGAACACGCAGCGCGACCTTTACACGCTCCTCCTCAAAAAGGTGCAGGAGCAGGACATCGCCCAGACCATCCAGCCCGCCACGGTGGAGGTGGTGCAGCTCGCCGCCGTCCCGCTGCAGCGAGTGCGCCCCCGCAAGGTCGTGAATGTCGCGATCGGGGTCACGCTGGGGCTGGTGTTCGGTGTCGGGGTGGCGCTGGCGCTGGAGGCGGTCCGTCGCACCATCCGCACTCCGCGAGACGTGGTTCAGGAGCTTCAGCTGCCAGTCATGGGGATGATCCCCAAGCGACTCTAGCAAGGCAGCGTTCGAGTACCTCCCCGCCCAGGGCTGGCCGCGGGAGTCCTTTTCCATCCAGGTTCCACCGGAGGCATCCATGCAGCGGTCCAGGAACAGGCTCGCATCGCTCATGCGCAAGCCGACCGACACGATCGAGAACTCGTACTTCGATTCGCTCGCCGCTTCTCTCAGCGAGCACCTGCAGCGCGGGGTCAAGACGTACGTGATCACGAGCAGCGGGCCGGGCGAAGGCAAGTCCACGATCACGGCCGGCCTCGGTCGAGCGTTGGCGCGCTCGGGCCGCCACAGCGTGGTCATCGTGGACACCGACCGCTACCGCCCCACGCTGCACCGGCTGTTCGGGCTGGAGAACCGGCGCGGGCTGGGTGAGTTGCTCTCCGAGCTCTACCACCTCGACATCGGCCGCGAGACGCCCAGCCAGTTCGGCATCGGCGACTGGCTCGAGGTGCTCGAGGCGCAGTCCAAGAGCGGAGAGTTGCTCGTGCGGGACGGCACGCAGCAGTTCCGCCTCGCCATCCACCACGGACAGATCCGCAGCATCCAGATGCCGCAGCATGGCGAGGACATGCGCCTCGGCCACCTGCTCGTGCGCTCGGGACGCATCTCGACCGAGCAGCGCGACCGCGCGTTGGGGCTGCAACGCACGGCGAGCCGGCCGTTGGGCGAGGTGTTGCTGGGCCTGGGCTACGTGGACCGCGATGGCCTGGGCGGCGTGCTGACCGCGCAGATCCGCGAGTCGCTGCGCTGCCTGCTGGCACTGCGCCGGCCCGAGTGTTCGTTCACCGAGACCGCCGAGGCCTACCTGCCGGCCACCTCCGGCCAGCACGCCGAGGCGCCCACGAACGACATGCTCGGTGACAACGTGCTGGACAAGCTCTCGGGCTACCTCAAGCGCCCGTTCCTCACGAACCAGATCCCCAGCTTCCTCCTGGACACGTCGATCGAGAAGCTGAAGGTGCTCACCAGTGGCACCGTGCCCTACACCCTCCTCGACGAGAACTACTCGCAGCCGTTCTCGCGCCTGCTCGAACGCCTGGCGCGCATCTTCGACGTCGTGCTCGTGGATTCGCCTCCGGTGGCCATGGCCAGCCCTGCCGAGATGCTCGCGGGCATGGCGGACGGCGTGATCATGGTGGTCAAGGCCGACGGCTACGACCTGGAGATCGTGCGGCAGGCAAAGGCTCAACTCGAACGCTCGTCCCCCAACTTCGTCGGGGTGGTCCTGAATCAACTCGACATGCGTCACGCCGACCCGCTTCTCCACTACTACGGCGCCTATCAGCACTGACGGCGTCTGGCACCAGCAACCGCGGAGTTCCCCCGTCGGGGATCCCTGCAAAGGACAAAGTATGCGAGGCGAGTTTCTCCCATTTGCGCAGCCACTTCTGGGTGAAGAGGAGATCGACGAGGTCGTCCACTGCCTGCGTTCGGGCTGGTTGACCACGGGCCTCAAGGTCAGGCAGTTCGAGCGTGAGTTCTCGGAATTCATCGGCGCGCGTCACTCGCTGGCCGTGAACTCGTGCACCGCGGCGCTCCACCTGGCGCTCGAGGCGATCGGCGTGGGTCCCGGCGACGAAGTCATCACCACCCCCATGACGTTCACGGCCACGGCGGCCGTGATCGAGCACCTCGGCGCGCGCCCCGTGTTCGCGGACGTTGAAGCGAAGACGCTCAACATCGACCCGGCCGCCATCGAGCGCCGCGTGACCCCGCGCACCAAGGTCATCCTGCCCGTGCACTTCGCCGGCCAGGCGTGCGACATGGACGCCATCATGGGCGTAGGTCGCCAGCACGGCATCCCGATCGTCGAGGACGCCGCTCACGCCATCCCCACGACCTATCACGGCCGGCTGGTGGGCACGCTGTCCGACATCACCTGCTTCAGTTTCTACGCCACGAAGAACGTGACCACGGGCGAGGGCGGCATGGTGGTCACGGATCGCGAGGAGTACGCCGACCGCATGAAGCTCATGCACCTGCACGGCATGAGCCGCGACGCGTGGAAGCGCTACACCCAGAACGGTTCGTGGTCCTACGAGATCCTGGCGCCCGGCTTCAAGTACAACCTCACCGACATCGCCGCCGCCATCGGCATCCACCAGCTGCGCAAGTGCCATGCGTTCCACCAGCGCCGGCTCGCCATCGCCAACCAGTACGACGCGGGCCTCGCGGGCGTGCCGGGCATCGTGCTGCCCGAGGTGGACGATCGCCAGGCCCACGGCTGGCACCTTTACGTGATCCAGGTGGACTCCGAGCAGCTGAACATCGGCCGCAACGAGTTCATCGACAAGCTCATCGCTCGGAATATCGGGGTGTCCGTGCACTTCATCCCCCTGCACGTTCACCCTTACTACCGCGAGCGCTACTCGCTCCAGCCGACCGATTATCCCAACGCCATGGCGGCGTACGAGCGCATCATCTCGCTACCCATCTACGCCAAGATGGGGGACGAAGACGTGCGCCACGTGATCGACGCCGTGCGTGACATCGCTCAGGAGGGCCGCCGATGAAACGCCTCATGGATATCGCCGCGTCGGCCATCGGCCTGCTGTTGTTGTGGCCGGTGTTCCTCGTGGTCGCCGTGCTCATCAAGCTGGAGGACGGCGGAACCGTGCTGTTCAAGCAGCTGCGGGTGGGGCGTGGATGCAAGTCCTTCCTCATCCTCAAGTTCCGCACCATGCGAGTGGACGCGCCCTCCAAGGGGCCGGCCATCACGGTGAAGAACGACAACCGCATCACCGCCATCGGCAGCCTGCTGCGCCGCACCAAGCTGGACGAGCTGCCCCAGCTGTGGAACGTGCTCAGGGGCGACATGAGCCTGGTGGGCGCGCGCCCCGAGGTGCCCCGCTACGTGGACCTGTTCCGCGCGGAGTACACGGAAATTCTCAGGTTGCGCCCCGGCATCACCGACCTGGCGTCCATCCGGTTCCGAGACGAGGCCAGCCTGCTCTCGCAGTCGGGCGACGCAGAGGCCACGTACGTCGAGCGCATCCTGCCCGAGAAGTTGAAGCTTGCGCGCGACTACGTGCGCAACTCCTCCACCTCCTACGACATCCAGCTTCTGCTCACCACGATCGCCTGCCTGCTCTATCCGGCTCGCGCCATCGAGCGCGCCGTGGACCGCATGAGCCCGTACCGGCTGTGGCTGGGCATCTTGCTACAGACCGGCGCCGTGCTGGCCGCGTTCGTGCTTGCGTTCCAGATCCGTTTCGACGGCCACGTGCCGGCGAACGAGCAGGCAGTGTTCCTGCGCGTGCTGCCCGCGGTGATCCTGGCGCGACTGGTGTGGTTGAACGCGTTCCAACTCTTCCACAGCGTGTGGCGCTACTCCGGCGTGCGCGACCTGCGCAACATCGCCATGGCGGTCACGCTCGGCTCGCTGACGTGGTGGGCCGCGGCGTACTGGCTGTTGGGCGTGCCTGGGTTCTCGCGCGGCATCGTCGCCATCGACGCGCTGCTGTGCATGGGCTTCCTGTCCGGCATCCGCGTGGCTCGCCGGCTGCACAGTGAACTGCGCCCGGGCAATATGCCCACGCGGCGCGTGCTGCTCGTGGGCGAAGAGGACTCCATGGCGCGCGTGGCCAGCGAACTGCTGAGCCGCCCCGCGCAGGATTGCCACGTCGTCGGCATGCTGAACGGCGACCTGCGTCGCAAGGGCACCCGTATCCACGGCGTGCCCGTGCTCGGCACCAAGCGCGACCTGTCGGACGTCATTCGCCAGATGGATCCCGACGAGATCCTGCTCGCCATGCCGGCCGCCACGCTCGAGACACGCAACGCGCTCATGCAGGAGTGCCGCACGCTGGGCAAGACCGCGCGCATGGCGCCGGACATGGGCGAGATGCTGTTGCGTCGCGAGTCCCCCAAGCTGGGCGGCGACTACAATCCAGAGGACCTGTTGTTCCGCGAGGCTATCCGCACCGACAACGAGTTCGCCAGAGCCGTCATCGCCGATCGCTGCGTCATGATCACCGGCGCCGGTGGCTCGATCGGCTCCGAGATCAGCCGCCAGGTCGCCGCGCAGGGTCCGGCTCGCCTCATCCTGTTCGAGCGTCACGAGTTCGCGCTCTACGAGATCGAGCGCGAGCTTCGCCGCCTGCACCCCGAACTCGTGCTCGAGCCCGTCATCGGTGACGTCGCCGACGCGCGCCGCGTGGACGAGATCGTGGGCGGGTTCCTGCCGCACGCGGTGTTCCACGCCGCGGCCTACAAGCATGTGCCCATGATGGAGCGCAATCCGGGCGAGGCGCTGCGCACGAACGTGGTCGGCACGCGCACCGTGGCCGAAGCGGCCATGCGGCACGGCACCGAGGTGTTCGTGCTCATCTCCACCGACAAGGCCGTTGAGCCCGTGTGCATGATGGGCATCTCCAAGCGCATGGCCGAGCTGTCGTTGCAGATCCTCAAGCCCGGCTCGCGCACCAAACTGCTCACCGTGCGCTTCGGCAACGTGCTCGAGAGCAGCGGCAGTGTGTTGCCGCTGTTCCGCGAGCAGATCGAGCGCGGCGGCCCGGTCACGGTGACGCACCCCGAAGTGACCCGCCTGTTCATGACCGTGCCCGAGGCGGTGCAGCTCATCCTGCACGCGGCG
>JANNKI010000298.1:0-1568 GCA_031396225.1 bacterium
CCGAGGCCGCGAGGCGCGAGCCGAACCTCGGCGCCCCCCAGTCCCTGCAAGCGAGCCACGGGTCACCCCCGGTTCGGCACCGGGGACGCAAGGTCGATCCCGGCGGTGCCGATAACCGCGGGGCGGTCCCGAGCCCGCACCCCAGACCCCAGGAGACCCGGACCCCGTATGTCGAACCCGAGGCCGGTGGCAGGGCCCAGGAGCATGTCGGCGCTAAGCGGCGTCGCCCTCGCGCTGGTGGTATTCGTGAGCCATGTCCCGTTCCTGGCGCCCGGCTACGGCACCGACTCCGACAGCTGGAAGTTCGCCTCGGCGCTGCGCGAGTTCTCCGAGACGGGGCGTTACACGGCTTCCCGACTCCCAGGATACCCCCTCATGGAGATCTCCTCGGTGCCGATTCACGCGCTCGGGCCCTGGGCGATCAACACGCTCTCGGCGATCGCCGCGGCGGCATGCGCGTGGTTGGTCGCGAGGCTGTTCGCGCGCCACGGGGTTCGCGACGCGTGGCTGGCGGGCGCGGCGTTCGCGTTCGTGCCCGCCGTGTTCATCGCCGGCACTTCCAGCATCGATTACCTGTGGGCACTCGCATTCGCTCTGGCGGCGTGGCTAGAGGCGGCCGAGGGCCGGGCCGGTCGGAGCGGCCTCCTGCTGGGACTCGCCGTGGGCGCTCGGCTCACGTCGGCGCTGTTCGCCGTGCCGCTCGCCATCCTGCTCTGGAATGCGGGCCGGGGCTCGCCGATCCGTCGCGTGCTCGCGTCGTTCGGCGTGGCAGGGCTCGTGGGCGCGGCCTGGTACGTGCCCGTGTTCCAGCGCTACGGATGGAGCATGTTCAGCTACTCCGAGATCGTCGGCGGACAGTCCTCGGTGCTGCACTTCCTCACGGGCATGCTCCGGCCCGACGGCGCCGGCGTGCCGTGGCCGATGATCGCAGGTCAGGCGACCGTGCTGCTCTGGGGCGCCGGGGGTTGCGCGGCTCTGGCGCTGGCCCTCGTGTCGCTGGCGTGGCAGCCCGGCGCGGCGCCACGCGCCGGCGTGCTGGGGCGGCCGCGCAAGTGGGCGATGGGCTCGCTCGTGGCGCTCGTCGCGCTTCTCTACGTGCGCCTGCCGCATGACGAAGGTTACCTGATTCCCGCGGTGCCGTTCGTCCTGCTCGCCCTGGCCGCCGGCGTGACGCCGAATCGTTTCCGTGCGGTGTGCGCGGCACTGCTCCTCTCGCCGTTCCTGCTGGGAGTGGACGTGGAGCCACCCAAGAAAGGTGCGACACCCGCGGGCGCGGCCGCGGGCCCGTACGCGTGGCGCACGACGGTGTCGGGCGAGACGATCGTGGTGGAGCCGTTCCGGGGCCCGGTGCCGCGCGACCATGCAAAGCGCGTCGAGCAGCAGCGGCTGGCGGACAGGCTCCAGACATGGTGGCCCCAGCGGCCCGAGCGGTTCCTGCTCGTCGCCGGGAACTCCAGGGCCATGTTGTATCATCTGTTCCCGCAGGCGAATGGCCAGCAGCCGTTCGTTCGGGCGCTCACCCCGCGGCAGCGCGCGGAGGCGGAAGCGCAGGGGGTGTCGTTGTTCGC
>JANNKI010000310.1:0-5285 GCA_031396225.1 bacterium
GTTGGGCGTGATGGTGAACGACGGCGTGGCGCCGTCCGCCACGGCCACCGCGCCGCTCGGCGCGATGGCGCCGTTCAGGCCCGCCGGCGCGGCGATCGTCCAGCCGGTGATCGCGAAGTTCGCCGCGCTCGAGTCCGCGCCAAGGTTGCCCGTGCCGTCGAACGCCCGCACGCGCACGCGCGCGGTGCTGGTGAGCACCACCGGCACCGTCCAGTTGTAAGTGCCGGTGTTCGCGAGTCCCGTGGCGATGCTGGTGGGGAACGTGGCGCCGCCGTCGGTGGAGAGCGCCAGATCGACATAGGACACGACCACGTTGTCCATGGCGGTCCACGTGATGGCGTGCGACGAGCCCCCCGCCCAGCTCTCGCCACCCACGGGCGACGTCACCGTGACGACGGGGGGCTCCGTGTCGGGCGTGCCGAGGATGGTGAGCGCCTGGCCGTTGGACGTGCCGCCGCCCGGCGTGGGCGTGAACACGGTGATGGACTTGCTGGCGCCCGCGGCCTGGTCCACGGCGGTGATGATCGCCGTGAGCTGGTTGCTGGAGACGAACGTGGTGGCGCGGTCCAAACCGTCGATGCGCACCACGGAACAAGTGGAGAAACCGGAGCCGTTCACGGTCAGCGCGAACTGCGGATCGCCCGCGGCGCGCGAGCTGGGAACGATCGAGGACGTGGCTGGCAGCGGCTTGATGCCGGCCACCACGAATAGATTGCCACTCGACGCCTGCGCATTCGTCATGATGATCTGCACGGCGCTCGCACTCACGCGCGCCTGCGACGTGCCGCCCGTGCCCGCCATGGCGTCCACATTCGTGCCGCCCGCGGGCGGCGTGACCACAACGTCGTACGTGCCCGACTCGAGGTAGCCGAAGCTGTACTGGCCGAGCGCGTTGGTCGTGGTGCTGGCCACCGTGGTGACGCCCTGCATGAGTGCCACGGAAACGCCCGCGATCGGCGTGCGGTCACTTGTCGTGCCGGCGGCGCCGTCGCAGTCGTCCGCGACCGTGCCGAACACCTGGCCGTACGAGTAGGTGAGCTTGTTGATCCACGTTCCGAACGTGTTCGTGCCCTTGGTCCACTGTCCGGCGTACCACGCCACAGTCTGGCCGGGCGAGAACTGCGTGGCGTCCTGATCCATGCCGGTATAGTCGCCCCAACGCGATTGCGCCGTGTGCGACGTGCCGGCCTTGAGCAGCGCGCTCGGCTGGATGCCGGCATCGCCGCGCCGCTTGCCCGAGGCGTAGGCCGAGGGGAACTCGGTGCCGCTGGAGCGGCCGAACCCCAGGAAGACCGTGCCGACCGAGTCCACGGTGACGGCGGGGTAGTAGTAGTACGTGTTCGCTGCGCCGAACGTTTCGTCGGTCAACACGACGCGGTCGGAGAGCCGCATCCGGAACAGTCGTATGGCCGAGACGTTGCCACCGCCTAGGTTCGCGGACGTGTGCCATGCGGCGGTGAGCACGCCGTTACGCGCGTAGAAATCCGTGGGCCGACAGTCGTTCGTGGCCACGAGGCTGGTGGTGCCCATCTGCGGCGCGTCCGGCGGCGGGCTGTACGTGCTCACCGACACCAGGCTGCCGATGGACAGCACCGGCGCGGCTGGCGTGCCGGTGATGGTGCGGTAGGCGATTCGCGTGCCGCCGCCCGTGCGCACGCACATGGAATGGATGGTGTTGTCCCCGGGCGTGAGGTTGCGCGCAGGCTTGGTCACGAACACGTCGCTGATGTCGCCTCCCGGCGGCGGGGCGAAGTCGGCGAAGTCCACGTAAGTGAGCGCCGCGCCGCTGTACGCCGCGGCGCGATCGAGAACGCGGAACTTGGAGTACTTGTAGAGATTGCCGCCGAAGCTGAACTGCTGGCTGCTGAACACGATCTTGTCGTCGGAGATGCCGAGGCCCTGGTAGTCGCCCCAGTTGGACGTGGCCGTCGAACCGTCCAGCGTCATGTCGAACGAATAGAGCCACCACGCGCCGCGGGCGTCGTTGGTCTTGGAGATGGCCAGGTAGAACTTGGAGAAGTTCGGCGAGGTGTCCTGCGTGAAGCACAGAGCCACGAATCGTCCGCGTATCGCGTCGTAGTAGCACTGGGCGTCCGAGATGGCGCCCTCGGCCGCCGGCACGCCGAAGAACGTGGCGCCGCTCGTCTCGACGCGGTTCGAACCGTCCTTGTTCGTGACGGTCACGCTCACGTTTCCGGCGGTGAAGATGTTGAGCGGCCCGCCCGCCACCGTCGGCTCGGAGGGGATGAAGCCGCCCTGCGTTATGCCTTCGAAACCGTTCCCCAGCGTGGGCGCCAGCGGCTCGAGCGAGCCCTTGCCCGCGGACGGCGCCGGCGTCGGGTCCAGCGTGAACTGCGCGAACGACGTGACCGGGATGAGTGGCGGGTTCGCCTTGAGCCGGGCGATCTCCTCGTCGTAGACCTTCCAGTCCCGGGGCGGCCGCTTCTGGATCGGCAGGTGCTCGCTGGGCGGGCGAACCGGGAGGTCGCGAAAGTTGAACGACCGGGGCGTCACTCGTTCCGTCGAGACAAGGCGTGCCGCGACTGCGGCTTCCGGCGGGGACTGGGCGGCGACCGGAGGAGTTGAGACCAGCGCCACGGCGAACAACAAGGATGTGACGGAGACGGCTGGCCGGGTCATGGAGGGGGTTCCGGGGTGGGGAGAGCTCGGAGAGGAGGGCGTATTCACTGGAATCGTACCGGTCAGCCGCGGGACCGACAACGATGGAGTTGATCGGATGAGCGAGCCGGGCACCTGAGCAGCGGGTGGGGGGCTCGAGGCTGCGCCCTAAGGTACCAACGCCACGCACCCAGGGCGCCACAGGCGCCACTCAATCCCCGAAGCAGATCCCCAGGTCGCGCGCCGTCGCCACAGTGTCGCTCGCCAGCGACACCACCTTCATGCGCCCCACCGCGGCCTCCAGTGGCTGGTAGCGCACGTGCGGCGGCTCGAGCGACACCATCACCGAGCTGTGCCCGGCTTCCAATGCGCGCACCGCGGCCGCGCCGAACCGAAGTGCCACCAGGCGATCGAAGCTCGTCGGTGAGCCGCCGCGCAGCAGGTGCCCCAGCACGGCCACGCGCGTCTCGCGGCCCACGAGCGCCTCCAGTTCGCGACCCACCTTCTCGCCCACGCCGCCCAGCCGTTCGGCCTGGCCGGCGGCCCTACCCAGCACGGTCACTTTGCCGCCCTCGGGGCGGGCGCCCTCGGCGACCACGACCAGCGTGTATAGACGGCCCTTCTGCTCGCGGCGGCGGATGTGGTCGGCCACCTTGTCGATCTCGTAGGGGATCTCGGGGATCAGGATCACGTCGGCGTTTCCGGCGATGCCAGCGTGCAGCGCGATCCAGCCGGCGTAGCGGCCCATCACCTCCACGACCATGAGTCGATGGTGCGACGCCGCCGTGGAGTGCAGGCGGTCGAGGCACTCGGTGGCGAACGACACCGCCGTGTCGAATCCGAACGTCATGAACGTGCGCTCGAGATCGTTGTCGATGGTCTTCGGCACGCCCACCACGCGCAGGCCGCGCTTCGCCAGCTCGTAGGCGATGCCGAGCGAGCCATCGCCGCCCACCGCCACCACGGCATCGATGCCGTGCTCGCGTAGTTTCGCCACCAACTCGTCGCCGCGGTCCACCTCGGCCACCGTGCCGTCCGCCAGTCGCGTCGGGAAGTGGAACGGATCGCCGCGATTCGTGGTGCCGAGGATGGTCCCGCCCAGGTGCGCGATTCCCGACACCCGGGCGCGGTCGAGCCGTGTCAGCCCGTCGCCAGCATAGCGCTCGGGCGCAAGCACGCCGTGGTAGCCGTCGCGAATGCCCCAGCACTCCCAGCCGCGATTCTCGGCAGCGAGCACCGTGGCGCGGATGACGGCATTCAACCCCGGTGCGTCACCGCCTCCCGTGCTGATCGCGATCCTGCGAATGACACTCGGGTTCACCGTCACGCTCCGTGTGAGTCGGACCGCGAGGCGCGGGTGCGCCGCTCGCGAAAACAGGCCGGCGCAGCATAGCGCGTGCGCCGCAGCAGCGCAGGGCGCGGCTGGCGGCCGGGCGTGAACGGGCGCGGTGTCGGACACACGAAAGCCCCGCCGGGGGGCAGGGCTCTCGGTGCGGCTCGGGGGATGTGCCTAGCGGTACAGATTCTTCAATCGACCCCACGTGCTCTTTTGCGTGGGCACGGGACACTGCATGTCGATCTTGCCATCGTGGCGGAACAGGTAGCCGGGGATGCCGATGCCCGGCGAAGTGTTCCAGGTGGCGCCACCGGTGAACAGCCCGGGACAGGTCGTTGCGTTCGGGCCGGCGAAATAGGGCAACAGCGTGCCGCCGGTCCATGCGATGTCGCCCTCGATGCTGCCGGTCTGGAACGCGGTGAAGTTGTTCGTGGTCACGAGCAGCGACGTGAACTGCCCGGTCAGGATGGGCGGCGGATCATCCTGGAAAGTGCTCGGCACGTCCGCGTTCGGCGGGAACGGGGTGAACAGGGCGTTCGGGGTGGGATCGGCATACATGGCGATCGTGCCGCCCGTGTAGAACGTGGTGTAGATCTCGGTGGCTGGCGGGCCGATCGTGTTCGTGCCGAGCGACGTGAGCCCGTCGATATAGAACGTGTACTCGACCGACGGCATGGTCGCGTTGAGGAAGTCGAGCGGCGGGCCGAACTGGCTTATCGTGCCGACGCACTTGAGGACGCCGCCCGCCGGCAGGTTCGTGGGCGTGCCACCCGTTTGCCAGAAGTAGGCCGGATCCCAATCGAACACCGGCCCGATCGCGCGGGCCGGAGCGGCCACGCTTGCGAGCAACAGGGCCGCGCACATCGTCGTCATCCAACGCTTCATGTTCGTCTCCATGTCGGCTGTCGTCGCACGAATGCGCCGGCTCACCGGTAACCGGCCTTGAGCCGTCCCCAGCTTGTGCGTCGCGTCGAGACCGGGGCATTGAGGAAAGTCTGCCCGTCGATCTGGTGCGCAAAGCCAGGAGGGATGTTGAGCGCGTTGCCGCTCGAGCCCGAGAACGTCCAGCCAGCTCGCTGATTGAGCGGGAAGTTCCCGAGCTGCGTGCCGCCCGTGACCGTGAAGACGGCCTCGAAGCTGCCGGTCCCGTTCGTGGTGTCCAGCACGAACTGGAAGTTGGTGAGCGCACCCACGAGGACCGGCGTCCCGTCCTCGAACGTGTCGGGAGCGAGGCCGTTGGGAGGGTTGGCGCCGTAGTCTCCGGCTGTGCCGCCCACTTTTGCATCCTCGTAGATCGCGATCGTGCCCGCGGTATAGCTGATGATGCGGT
>JANNKI010000324.1:0-4541 GCA_031396225.1 bacterium
GCGCGCTCCTGCATAGACGTCACGCAGGCGCCGCTGTCGCGCGACCTCCGCAGCCTCGGCGTGGCCAAGCGCTCGGGCGCCGACGGCAGCAGCTGGTACGAGCTGCCAACGCCCGCCGCCGAGGCGCTCGACCGCGGCCGGCAGATGCTGGACCTGAAGATCTTCGTGAACGAGACGCGCGTCACGCAGAACCTGGCCGTGGTGAAGACACCGCCGGGCCACGCGAGCGCGGTCGCGCGGGCCATCGACCTGACCGGCTTCGACGCCCTGATGGGCACGGTCGCCGGCGACGACACGGTGCTGTGCATCCTGGAGGATCACGTGTCCGCGAAGCGATTCCGCAGGCACCTGGACCAATTGTCGGGTCGGGCAGGGGTGCCCAAATGAGCGCCCCGGTCGTCGCTCCCACCGCCGCGGCCGAAGCGCCCCGCGCCACGGTGCGTGGACGCACCGCTCGCGTGGCGGTGCTTGGCGCTTCGGGCTATTCCGGCCACGAGTTGGTCCGGCTCGCGCTGGCGCATCCCGGTCTGGAGATCGCCGCGCTCGTTTCGCGCGAGTTCGCCGGCCAGCCCGCGAGCGCGCTGCTCCCGGGCGTGGACACGCGCGTCACTCGACTACCCACACCGGTGGCACCCGACGCGCTCGCGGGCCTCCTCGCTGACGGCGCGTTCGACACGCTGGTCGCTTGCCTGCCGCACGGCGCCTGGAAGCAGCTCGCCACCGACGTGCCGGCGCTGGCGCAGGGGCCGGCGCTGGTCGTGGACCTGTCGAGCGACTTCCGCGACGGAGCGCAGGGCTACGTCTACGGCCTGCCCGAGGCGTTCCGCGACAACATCACGGGTGCGACGCGCATCGCCAATCCCGGCTGCTATCCCACCGCGGCCACATTGTCGCTGCTTCCTGCGCTCGAGCAGGGTTGGCTCGCGGGCCCGGTCACCGTGACCGCGATCTCGGGCGTGTCGGGCGCCGGCCGCGCGCCGTCATTGCGCACGTCATTCACCGAACTCGACGGTGGCGCCGGCTTCTACAAGGTGGGCGAGGTGCACCAACACGTGCCCGAGATGGCGCGCAATTTCGGTCGGCTGGCGGGCGCAGAGGTGCCGGTGGCGTTCGCGCCGCAACTGGCGCCGATGTCGCGCGGGATTTTGTTGACCGCTGTCGCGCCGCTGGCGCGACGCGTCACCCCCGAGCAGGCAAGGGAGGCGTACGCCGAGCGCTATGCAGATGAAGGCTTCGTGCGCGTGCTCGAGCCCGGCACGTGGCCCGAGACGCGGCTGGTCAAAGCGTCCAATCGCTGCGACGTGGCCGTGACCACGGTGCACGGCGGGCACACCCTGCTCGCCACCGCCGCCATCGACAACCTGGTGAAGGGCGCCGCGGGCCAGGCCATCCAGAACCTCAATCTCGTGCTCGGCTGGCCCGAAAGCTGGGGCCTGCCCGTGCACGGGACCCCCTGGTGAGCGACGGTGGGAAGCCGACCCCTTCCGGGTAGCGCCCCGAATGGCTTGCCCAAGCCGGCCCCCCGCGAGGCCGGAGGCCTCGCGACTCCAGCATCGTCCGCGCTGGTCGTGAAGCTCGGCGGACGCTCGCTGGACGCGCCGGGAGCGCTCACCGAGTGCGCGTCCGCGCTTCGCGAAGTCACCCGGCTCGGATCCACCGGCGGCGCCGCTCGCCCCACGCTCGTCGTGCACGGTGGCGGCGCCGAGGTGACCGCCTGGTGCGCGCGGCTGGGCCTCTCCGCCCAGTTCGCAGACGGCCTGCGCGTGACCGATCCCGCCACGCTCGAGATCGTGGCGGCGGTGCTGGCGGGGCTCGCGAACAAGCGCCTGGTCGCGGCACTGCGCGCCCGCGACCTCGACGCCGTGGGACTCGCGGTCCTGGACGGCGGCATCGCGCGCGTGCGTCGCCACCTGAACGCAGCCACGCTCGGCGAGGTCGGCGAGATCGAGTCCGTCGACGGCACGTTCCTGACCGAGTTGCTCGCCGCAGGCCGCACGCCGGTGCTCGCCTCGCTCGGCGACGACGGCCATGGCGCGCTCTTGAACTTGAACGCCGACGACGTCGCGGCCGCCGTGGCCGGGGCGATCGGCGCGCACGACCTGTTGCTGCTCTCCGACACGCCCGGCCTCACGCTCGGCGGCGAGCTGGTGCGCGCGCTGGACGGTCACTCGCTCGAGCGGGCACTCGAACACCCCGACGTCTCGGGCGGCATGCGCCCCAAGCTGCGCGCGGCGCGGCACGCGCTCGCCGCCGGCGTGCGCCGCGTGCACATCGCCGCCTGGCAGGGGCCGGGCACGCTTGCCGCGGTGCTCGAGGGCCGCGCGCTCTCCACCTTGCTCTTCGCGGGCACAACGCCCAACCCCGCCCACGAGGAGACTCATGCCTGACGCCGTCGTCGCGCCGACCCCCGTGCCGCCCGTCGTCCCGGAATCCGCTCCCGACTCCCCGGCGCTCGCTCACGAGGAGACCGCCCTGCTCGCCCCGCTCTATCCGCTCCCGCGCCTGGAGCTGGTCGAGGGTCGCGGTGCCTGGGTGCGCGATGCGGGCGGCCGCGAGTATCTCGACTTCACGAGCGGGATCGCGGTGAACGCGTTCGGACACTCGCCGCGCGGGCTGGCCGAGACGGTGGCGGCGCAGATGGCGCGACTGGGCCATTGCTCCAACCTGTTCGCGAATGATCCCGCGCTCGCGCTGGCGCGCGAACTCACAGAGGCCACCGGGTCCGCGCGCGTGTTCTTCTGCAACTCGGGCACCGAAGGGCTGGACGCGGCACTCAAGTTCGCGCGCGCGCGGGCAGGTGCGCTCGGGGCTCCCGGCCGCGCCATCGTCGCGTTCAAGGGTGGCTTCCACGGCCGCACCGGCTTCGCGCTCTCGGCCACGTACAACCCGGCGTATCGCGCGCCGTTCGAGCCGCTGATCCCCGGCGTGCGCTTCGCCGACTACAACGACGCGGCCGGCCTGGACACCGTGCTCGACCGCGACGTGTGCGCGGTGGTGGTGGAGTGCGTGCAGGGCGAGGCCGGCGCCGTGCCGGGCACGCGCGACTTTCTTCAAGCCTTGCGCGCACGCTGCGCAGCACTCGGCGCGGTGCTGGTGATCGACGAGGTGCAGACCGGCATGGGCCGCACCGGTCGGTTGCTGGCGCAGGAGCGGTTCGACGTGCGCGGCGACGTGGTGGTGATGAGCAAGGCACTGGGCGCGGGCCTGCCGATCGCCGCCGTGCTCATGACCGAGGACGTGGCGAAGTCGCTGGCGCCCGGCATGCACGGCTGCACGTTCGGCGGCAATCCCGTGTGCGCTGCGGCGGCGCGCTGGTCGCTGGCGCAGGTGCGCCGGCCGGCGTTCCTTGAGCGTGTGCGGCGAGCGGCGCGGCAACTTGCCGCAGGGCTCGACGCGCTGGCCGCGAAGCACGAAGTGGTGCGCGAGTCGCGAGGCCTCGGCCTGTTGCGCGCGCTGGACCTGGCGCCGGGTGGCATCGAGCCCGCGGCACTGGTGACGGCGGCACGCGACGCGGGCCTGCTGCTGGTGCGCGGCGGCGAGCGCGCGGTGCGCGTGCTGCCGCCCCTCACGGTGACCGACTCGGAGATCGCCCAGGGACTCGAGAGGCTCGACGCGGCGCTTGCCGCTTGTCCGAGCACGGGAGGTGAGCAGAAGTGACCCGACCCATCGTGAAGCGTGCCGCCCTCGCTTATTCCGGCGGACTGGACACCAGCATCATCGTGCCGTGGCTTAAAGAACACTATGGCTGCGAGGTGGTGTGCTATTGCAGCGACGTGGGCCAGGGCGGCGAGGAGTTGACGGGCCTCGAGGCCAAGGCGCGGAAGATCGGCGCGTCCGAGGTCATCGTCGAGGACCTGCGCGTGCCGTTTGTTCGGGACTTCTGCTATCCCGCCCTCCGGGCGGGAGCCGTTTACGAAGGCCGCTATCTGCTGGGGACTGCGCTCGCCCGCCCCTTGATCGCGTCGCGCCAGGTGTGGGCGGCGCAGCGCACGGGCTCGGACGCGCTGGCGCACGGCTGCACGGGCAAGGGCAACGATCAAGTTCGCTTCCAGCTCACTTACATGGCGCTGGCCCCGACGCTGCCCGTGATCGCGCCGTGGCGCGAGTGGGACATCGTCTCGCGCGAGGACGCGCTCGACTACGCCCAGAAGCACGGCGTGCCGGTGGTGCAGAAAGCGGGCGACCTCTATTCGCGCGACGCCAACCTGTGGCACTTGAGCCACGAAGGCGGCGCGCTCGAGGACCCCGCGAACGCACCGAGCGAGGCGATGCACAAGCTCACGTCGTCGCCCGACCAGTGGCCGGCGCTCCCGGAGAAGCTCACCGTGGGCTTCGAAGGTGGCCGCCCGGTGAGTGTCAACGGAAGCACACGGGGCCCGGTCGAATTACTCGAGACGCTGAACCAGGTGGCGGGCCGGCATGGCGTGGGCCGCGCCGACGTGGTGGAGAGCCGGCTCGTGGGCATGAAGTCGCGCGGAGTCTACGAGACACCGGGCGGCACCGTGCTGCACGAAGCACTGGATGACCTCTGCCGGCTGGTG
>JANNKI010000333.1:0-9163 GCA_031396225.1 bacterium
CACGGTCCTGTCGTTCCTCGTCGGCTTCAGCTTCTTCGGCGGGATGGGCGACCCGAGCTCGCAGGCCCGGCTTTCGGGGAAGGTGGGCAGCATCGACGGGGAGCCCGTGACCGTGGCGCAGTGGCAGGCGGCGTTGGACGAGTCGCGCCTCGCTTACCGCCAGCGCTTCGGGGTGGACCCGCAGGATCGCGACATCAAGTCGGTCGAACAGCAGGCCTGGCGCAGTGTCGTCAACGAGAAGCTGTTCGCGCAGGAGGCTCGCAAGGCGGGGCTCCGTGCCAGCGACGGTGAAGTGTTGAACGCGATGCGCACGAATCCGCCGGCCGTGCTCGTGGCCTCGCCGGCGTTCCAGACCGACGGCCGGTTCGACCCCGCCAAGTACCAGCAGGCGCTCGCGAACCCCGGCAACAACTGGGCGCCGTTCGAGGAGATTCTCCGCGGCCAGCTGCCGGTGCGCAAGCTGCAGGAGCGCCTGCTCGCCTCGATCAAGCTCACGCAGCCCGAACTTAAAGCGGCGTTCCACGAGCGCTTCGACCGCGTGTCCGCCACGTTGCTCGCCGTTCCCGCCGCCGACACCGGGCGCGCCGCGGGAACCGAGGAGGAGCTGCGCAAGGTCTACGAGCTCTACAAGTCGCGCATGGCGGCCCCCGCACGCACGCAGCTGGAGGTGCTGGTGATGCCCAAGATCTACGCCGCGGAGGAGGTGAAGGCCGCGATGGACATGGCGCGGAGCCTCTACGATCGCGCCCGGAACGGCGAGGACTTCGCTCAGCTCGCGCGCGATCACTCCGAGGGCCCCAATTCGGAGCGCGGCGGCGTGATCGATCGCTGGCTCATGCCGAACGAGCTCGGCCTCATGATCTCGGGCGCCGTGCGCACGAAGAAGCCGGGCGAGTTGATCGAGCCGGTGCAGGAAGGCGGCCGCGTGCTGCTGCTGAAGATCCTGGACCCGGCCCAGGACACGTCGAGCACCAAGACGCCGCCGCCCTCGCCCGACGCCGTGAAACTGGCGCAGATCGTGGTGAAGGTGCGCCCGGCCGCCGAGGCCCTGCGCCTGCAGTTCAAGGACGCCAAGGCCATCGCGGCGCGCGCCCAGGCGCTCGCCAGCCTGTCGAAGGCGGCCACCGAGAAGGGGCTGTCCACGATGAAGACGGGGCTTTACGACCAGAACAATGCTCCGCCTCAGTTGTTCCCGGTGCCCGAGGCGGCGGATTGGGGCCTTTCGGCCAAGAAGAACGAGGTAAGCCCGGTGTTCGAGGGTCAGGACGAGTTCGTGGTCGTGCAGGTCTCGGTGCAGCACGCGGCGGGCCCGCCGACGCGAGAAGAAGTGGCCGACCAGCTCCGCATGCTCGCCGATGCCGAGCACCGCGTGGACATGGCGAAGCCGCGCTCCGACCAGGTGGTGGCGGCGATCCAGGCCGGACAGCGGCTCGAGGACGCTGCGAAGGCCGTGGGCTTGACCGCCGTGGCGGTGCAGACCAGCCGGCAGCAGCCGGACCCGCGACTGGCCGGCAATCCCGAGCTGCTCGGCATGTTGCTCGGCGCCCCACCCGCCCGCGTGATCGGGCCGGTGCGCTCGTCGCAGGGCTGGCTCTTCGCGCGCCTCGATGGCGTCGCCGCCGCCTCGGACTCGCTGCTCGGCGACCAGCTGCGCGGCCAGCTCACCACGGAGATCCTCCAGGCTCGGCAGCGCAAGTTCTTCGAGGGCTACGTCGAGAAACTGCGCACCGCCTCGAAGGTGAGCGACCTGCGCGGGAGTTCCGCCAACTAGCGCTCGGTCCGTCGCACGAAGGGGCGGCTCCAGCACGGGGCCGCCCCTTCGTCACTCCGCCGGAGCGCTCGCTCGCGGTGCTACTGGATCGGCTTGTTGTCGTCGTTCTTCTGTTGCGGGGGCGGATCGCGCTCGAGTTCGTCGCCGATCTCGCGCTGCGCCTTCTTGAACTCGCGGATCGCCTGGCCGAATCCGCGGGCCATCTTGGGGATCTGGCTCGGTCCGAACAGCAGCAGGATCACGAGCACCACGAGCATGACTTCAGTTCCGCCGAAGTTCACTGGAGTTCCTCCGCTTTGCGGGCCCCGCCCTCAGGGCTGGATCATGAGCCGGCTGCGATCGCTGCCGACCAGTACGGACACGTCTGCCAGTTCCGAGGTCCACTCCTGACGCACGAGCGGCGGCCCGCCCAGATAATGCGCTACTTCGCGGGCGAGAGAAAGGTCCGCCCGCCGGGCCACGACGAACGTGGCGAAAAAGTCGGTCCGGTCCGCGTTGCGGACGTCGGTGACCTGGAACCCGCCCTCGCGCAGCCAGGCCGCGACGCGTGTGCCCACACCGGGCTCGCCGGAGCCGTTCAGCACCTGCACGCGCACCACGTGCCGGCCGGAGCGGCGGGCGGCCGGGTTGCGTGGGCTGTAGAGCGCCCACGCCCAGGACAAGCCCAGCGCGGCCACGACCAGCGCGAGCAGCGTGAGCCACACGCGCGAGCTACTTCCGCGCCGGCGAGCCACGCGAACCTCCCCTGCGTCGGCGCGCCGGCGCGGCCGGTTGACCGAGCGCGGCGATCGCGGCGCGAAGCCGCGTCCACGTGTCCGTGAGCGCTTCGGGCAGCACTCGCGTCCGGGCGATCGCCGGCATGAAGTTGGTGTCGCCGTTCCAGCGCGGCACGATGTGCAGGTGCAGGTGCCCGGGGAACCCCGCCCCCGCGACCTTGCCCACGTTCAAGCCGTAGTTGACGCCGTGCGGCGCGTACTCGGCCTCGAGCGCGCGCTCGGCGAGTGCCACCAGCTCCAGCAGGTCGCCGCGCTCGGGCGCGGTGAGCTCCCGGAACGGCCCGGCGTGCCGCCGCACCGCCACCATGAGGTGGGCACTCGCATAGGGGTAGCGGTTGAGCATGAGCAGCGCGTGCTCGCGACGCGCCAGCACCAGGTCGCGACGATCGGCGCGCGACGAGGCGACGCGGCAGAACAGGCACCCTGGAGATGCGTCCGCCGTCCGCAGCCACGGCATGCGCCACGGCGCCCACAACTGGTCGAGGCCCGCGGCCGGGACCGGGCCATGTGTGACGCGGCGGCGTGGTGGGGCGCGGCGCGGGCTCATCGTGCGCTCTTTCGCCGCATCGCCTGCCAGACTTGCCCGGCTTCGGCCAACTGCTCGGGCGTGTTGATGCCGAGCAGCTCGCGCGCGTCGTCGGCGCACACGACCGCGGCCCTCGCGCCAAGCGCCTGGAGCAACGACACGGTGTCGGTCAGGTAGTACTCCCCCTGCGAGTTGTTCGCCGTCAACGACGACAGGATCCCGGAGAGCGCCGCGTGGTCGAACGCGTAGATGCCGGAGTTGACCTCGTCCAGCACCTTCACCTGGGGACTCGCGTCCTTCTCCTCGACGATGCGCTCGATGCCCTCGCCGTCCGGCGTGCGCACGATGCGGCCATAGCCCTTGGGGTCCTCGAGCCGCATGGACAGCACGGTCACCTGCGCGCCCGCGCGCGCATGCCGCTCGAGCAGCGCGTGCAGTGTTTCGGCCGTGAGAAGCGGCGTGTCGCCGCACACCACCAGCACCGTGCCGCGGAAGTCGCCCAACGCGGGCTCGGCCATCATGCAGGCGTGACCCGTGCCGCGCTGCTCGGCCTGCACGGCCCATTCCAGGTCGGACCGGTCGGCGAACGCCGCGCGTACGCGTTCGCGCTGGTGCCCGATCACCACGACCGTGCGCGCCACGCCCAACTCGTCGAGCGTGGCGAGCACGTGGCCCAGGAGCGGTTTGCCCGCCATCTCGTGCAGCACCTTGGCGAGATCGCTGTTCATGCGCTTGCCCATGCCGGCCGCCAGCACGACCGCGGCGACATCGGGGTGTCGGAAGCTCAACGGACCCTCCACGGGAAGTTGTCGATGAGTCGCGCCGGCCCGACGTGCGCGGCCACGGCCACCAGCGCCGTCTTGCGCACGCGCTTCAGGGGCTCGAGCGTGCCGGGGTCCACGACGGCGATGTAGTCCTCGCGCACGAGCGGGTAGCCGTCCCACTCGCATCGGATGGCCGCCGCGAGCCGCTGCGCGCTGCGCTCGCCTTGCCGCAGCAGGATCCACGCCGCGGCGAGCCCCTGCGACAGCGCCACGGCCTGCTGGCGCTCGGCGTGCGACAGGTAGGCGTTGCGGCTGGAGAGCGCCAGGCCGTCTTCCTCGCGCAGCGTCGGACCGCGCCGCACCTGCACGGGCAGCAGCAGGTCCGCGCACATGCGTTCCACGACGAGCGCCTGCTGCGCGTCCTTCTGCCCGAGCCAGAGCAGGTCGGGCTGTACGGCGTTCAGGAGTCGCGTGACGACGGTGCACACCCCGGTGTAGTGCCCGGGCCGCGAGGCGCCCTCGAGCACGTCGGACAGCCCCTCCACGTGAACGCGCGTCAGGTCACCCGGTGGATAGATGTCCACCACGCGCGGCTCCCACACCAGGTCCACGCCCTCGGCCGCGAGCAGCGCTCGGTCGCGCGCCGCGGGGCGCGGGTAGCGCGTGTAGTCCTCGTGCGGGCCGAACTGGAGCGGGTTCACGAAGATGCTCACCACCACGCGCGCCGCGCTCCGCCGAGCGAGCCGCACGAGCGAGAGGTGGCCTTCGTGCAGCGCGCCCATCGTGGGCACGAACGCCACGCGCTCGCCGCGAGCACGCAGTCGCGCGAGCGCCTTGCGGAACGAGTCGAGCGAGCGAGCGCGAGCCAGGCGCGTCCGTGCGCGGGGCCTCTTGCGTTTCACCACCTAGTAGCTCTCCGCATCCGAGGGGAACCGGCGCGCCTTCACGTCGGCCACGTAGCGTACGAATGCGTCGCGCGTGGCGTCGCCCAGCTCGGCGTAGCGGCGCACGAACCTGGGCTGGTGCCCGAGGAAGAGCCCGAGCAGATCATGCGAGACCAGCACCTGGCCGTCGCACTGCACGCCGGCGCCGATGCCGATGGTGGGGATCTGGAGCTCTCGCGAGACGGCCGCCCCGAGCTTGGCCGGAATCCCCTCGAGCACGAGCGAGAAGCAGCCCGCGGCCTCGAGCGCCCTGGCATCGGCCAACAGTCGCTCCTGGTCGGCCTCGCCGCGCGCCTGCACCTTGTAGCCACCGAACGCCAACACGGACTGCGGCGTGAGCCCCAGGTGTCCCATGACAGGGATGCCCGCCTCGACGATCCGCCGCACGGACTCGACCACGCGCGCGCCACCCTCCAGCTTGATCGCGTCGGCGCCGCCCTCCTGAACGAACCGTCCAGCGTTCGCCACGGCCTGCTCCGGGCTCGACTGGTAGCTCATGAACGGCATGTCGCCCACGACCAGCGCCGAGGGCTTCGCGCGCGTGACGGCGCGCGTGTGGTGCAGCATGTCGTCCATGGTCACCGGCAGCGTGCTGTCGTAGCCCAGCACCACCGTGCCGACCGAGTCGCCCACCAGCAGGATCTCCACACCCGCCTGGTCGGCGAGCCGCGCCGTGGGAAAGTCGTACGCGGTCACCACGGTGATCGGCTCGCCCTTGCGCTTCAACGCCACCACGGCCGGGGCCGTGATCTTGGCGCGCGGGGCGCCCGCGCCCACCTTGGCCTCGCCGCTCATGCCGGTCCGCCTTTCTCGAGAGGCGTGTAATACAGCGTGCCCTGCCGGTGCGAGAGGATGCGCTTCAACAGGTCCTCGAAATCGTCCGGCTGGTTCACGAAGTCGATGCGGTTCGTGTTCACCACCAGCAGCGGCGTGTCGTGGTAGTGGAAGAAGTAGTGGTTGTAGGCTTCGTTCAGCTTTTCGATGTAGGTGCGTTCGATGTCCTTCTCGAACGAGCGATTGCGCCTTGTGATGCGCTCCATGAGCGTTTCGGTGCTGGCCTGCAGGTACACCACCACGTCGGGCTTGACCACGTCCAGCTCCAGCCAGGTCACCAGTCGCTCGTAGAGCGCGAGTTCCTTGTCCACGAGGTTCAGGCTGGCGAAGATCCGGTCCTTCTGGAACAGGTAATCGGCCACGAGCTTATCGCTGAACAGGTCGGTTTGTCTGAGTGTGCGCTGTTGCTGGTAGCGGCTGAACAGGAAGTGCATCTGGGTCTGGAACGCGAACCGGGTGCGATCGCGGTAGAAATCCTTGAGGAACGGGTTCTCCTCGACCTCCTCCAGCACGAGCTGCGCCGAGAGCCGGTCCGAGAGCATGCGGGCCAGGCTCGTCTTGCCGGCGCCGATGACGCCCTCGATGACCAGGTACCGGTTCTCGCCCACGCTCACGCGCGCCGCTCCCCCGTTCGCCTACCCCGTCCGTCCGTGGACGTCATCGCTCGCGGTCAGTTCCAGATGCGCGAGCCGTGCTTCACGAGCGGCCGCGCGCCGAGTCGCTGCAGGAGCGAGAGCATGGTCTCTCCGGTGACGGGATGCACGAGCAGCGGCTCCAGCTCCACGAGCGGCACCAGCACGAACGAACGCTTGGCCAGCTCCGGGTGCGGCAGGTGGAGGTCGTCCGCTTCCATGACCGCGTCCTCGTACAGGAGCATGTCGAGGTCGATCGTGCGCGGGCCCCAACGTTTCGAGCGCACGCGGCCGAGCCGGCGCTCCACGAGCATCAGGTTCCACAAGAGCTGGCGGGGCGTGAGCTGGGTGTCGAGCTGCGCCACGGCGTTCAGGAAGTGGGGCTGATCCTCGACGCCCACCGGCTCGGTGTCGTAGAGCGACGACGCCCGCACGACCGTTGTATCGGGCGCCTGCTCCAGGTACTCCAGCGCCTGGCGCAGGTTGGCCTCGCGGTCGCCCAGGTTCGAGCCCAATCCGATGAACGCCCTCATGATGCGCTGCGCTCCCTCACCACTTCGATGACCGCGCGGCCACCCGTGGTCCAGCCGAGATTCTGCTTGGCGATGCGCACCTGGACCCGCCGGATCGAGAATCGCTCGAGGATCGTCGTCGCGACGGTGGCCGCGAGCGTCTCGAGCAGGTGGAAGCTCTTGCCTTCGACGACCTCACGCACGGTACGGTAGAGCATGTCGTAGTCCACCGCGTCGGCGAGCTTGTCGCTGGACTCGGCCCGATCGTCCATCGGGACAAGCTCCAGGTCCACTTCGAGCCGCTGCCCCGCTTCCTTTTCATAGGGGCGCGCGCCGTGGTGGCCGAAGACCGACAGCCCTTCGAGCCGGATGGTCGCCAAGTCGTTGCCTCCGAACACGCTCCGTGCCGAACCTCGTGTCCGGATAAAGCGCAGTCGAAACGAGTCTAGGCGCGCGCTCGGGGAGGGTCAAGGGTGCGGGCCGCGCGTGCGGGCCGCGCGTGTGGACCGCGCGTGGGACCGCGCGCGGGACCGCGCTCGCGAGGCATTCACACCTTGAATTTCAGGCACGCAGCGCGGATGGTGTCATTCGTCGACCGCTGGCGCCATCGTCCCCACCTTGCCACGCGGTACCCACCCATCCCCCGTTTTGAGGTCCGCTTGATCACGTTTGGCGCGCTCCTGTTGCTGCTCGCCGCCGGCTCCGGCGCGGGCGAGGTCCTCGTCCATCCCACTCCCGTCCCGAGCATGCTCGCGGAGCTTCAACGACGTCACCATCCCGGCGACTGGCTGCGCGTGACGACTGGCTCCACGCGTGTCGTGACGCGCGCCGAACGGCTCGACGCGCAGGGGCTCTCGGGCCTCACCCTGCGGCGCGATGAACGCGCCCCTTCCGATCCGCTGCCGTGGGAGCGTATCGCCCGCATCGACAAGCAGACAGATCGTCACACGTATGGCCGCATCATGGGAGCGATCTTCGGCGGCGTGGGTGGCGTGCTGATCCCGGCCATCCCGAGCGGATACGACCAGACGGCGCCGATGTCGCCGCGGAACTGGTTCCTCGGCGGCGCCGTGGTGGGGGCCGTCGCGGGTCACATGCTGGGCAGTCGCGTGATGCGCGAGCGGGCGCTCTACGTCGCGCCCACACCCGTCAGAGAACTTCCGCTGGCCGCAGCGCCGCCGGTGGTGGTGGCCGTGAGCGGGTCCGATTCCGTCGCCGCGGCGAGCCCCGGCGAGGCTGCGAGCGCGACACCGATCCTTACTCCGCCACCGGCGGCGACGGCAACGCCATCATCGTTCGTGAGCGACCCGTTGATCGAGCGCGCGCTGCATCGCTTCAACTCGGGCGACCTGCTGCGCATCGAGGGTGACTTCGGACGATTCCACGGTTACGCCTCGGCCGCGGGTCCGCAGGGGCTCGAGGGATTGCGGCCCGAGCCCAGTCTCGAGTCGGTCGCGGAACTCCAGTCGATTCCCTGGCAACGGATCAACCGCATCGACAAACGCGGCGGCAGCGCTGGACGCGGAGCCATCCGCGGCGGTCTGGGGATGGGACTCTCCGTGGGTGTGCTCACCTCGCTGGTGGCCGCTGCGTTGGTATCCGCGTTCGGCGGTTCGGCGAACTTGGGGGATCTGGTGCTCGTTGGGTTGGGGGGCGCGGCCGTCGGGGGCGGAGTCGGTGCGCTATTCGGGGCCGCCATCGGGGCGGGTGTGGCGAGTTGGCACACGGTCTACCTGAAGCCGTGAGGACCGATCGGTCGAGCCAGTGACCCGGGACCGCGGGGCTGCCGCCGGAGAGCAGGCTCACACCGCCACGCCGTACTCCCGCAGCGCCTCATTGAGCGAGGTCTTGGTGTCCGTGCTGGCCTTGCGTCGGCCGATCACCAGCGCGCACGGCACGCCATACTCGCCGGCCACGAACCGCTTGGGCCGCGTGCCCGGGATCACCACGGAGAACGGCGGCACGTAGCCGCGCCGCTCGACCGGCACCTTGCCCGTCACGTCCACGATGGTCGTGCTGGCGGTGAGCACGACGCCCGCGCCGAGCACCGCCCCCGCCCCCACGCGCACGCCTTCCACGACGATGGCGCGCGAGCCGATGAACGCGTCGTCCTCGATGATGACGGGTGCCGCCTGCGGCGGCTCGAGCACGCCGCCGATCCCCACGCCGCCCGAGAGGTGCACGCGCCGGCCGATCTGCGCGCACGAGCCCACGGTGGCCCACGTGTCCACCATGCTGCCCTCGCCCACGCGCGCGCCGATGTTCACGTAGCCGGGCATCAGGATGACGCCTGGCTCGAGGAAGCTGCCGTAACGCGCCACGCCCGGCGGCACCACGCGAACGCCGGCGGCCTCGAGGTTGCGCTTGGGCGGCACCTTGTCGAAGAACTCGAGATCGCCCGCGA
>JANNKI010000353.1:0-2818 GCA_031396225.1 bacterium
TCATCATCGAGCGCGGTGCGCAGATCTTCGCGCTCGGCACGCAGGCAGAGCCGGTGGTGCTCACATCGGACGCGGCCCCGGGCTCGCAGACGCCGGGTGGCATCGGCGGGCTGTTCGTGCACGGCCGCGCGCGCACCAACGCGGCCAACTCGTGCGTCGGCGACTCGGCGGCGTCCGAGGGCGGCACGGTCGGCTACTACGGCGGCAATGACGACGCCGACAACAGCGGCATCATCCGCTACCTGCGCGCGGAGTTCGCGGGCGTGCAGGTCGGCCCGAACAACGAGGCGAACGCGATCACGTTGAACGCGGTCGGCTCCGGCACCGAGATCCACCACGTGCAGGGACACCGCAGCTCGGACGACCTGTTCGAGCTGTTCGGCGGCATGGCGCAGGTGAAGCACCTGGTGCTCACCTACGGCGAGGATGACGGCTTCGACTGGCAGATGGGCTGGCGCGGCAAGGCGCAGTTCGTGGTGGTGCGCCAGATCACGGGCGCCACGGGCACGGAGCGTGGCATCGAGGCCGACAACAACGAGTTCAACAACGGCACGGAACTCTGCTCGGGCCGCTCGCGCCCGACGCTGTCGAACTTCACGCTGCTCGGCGACAAGACGGCGGGGCCCGGGGTGGGCGACGGCATCTTCCTGCGTCGCGGCACGAGCGCCACGGTCCTCAACTCGATCCTCGCCTACTGGAAGTCCAACGGGCTCGAGATCAACGGCGCCGAGACGTTCCGCAATCACTGCGCGGATCGCGACTTCGCCTACGGCCCCGGCATCGCGTGCAGCCAGGCCACCGCCAACGTCCCGGCGATCGCGCCGCGCCGCCTGGTGGCGTTCGCACTGCCGAACCCGGTGCAGCGCTCGCTGCAGATCCGCTTCGCACTCCCGACCGCGGGCCGCGTGGACGTGCAGCTGTTCGGCGCGGACGGCCGCCTCGTACGCACGTTGGCAGCGGGCGAGCGATCGGCCGGAGAGCATGTCGTGACGTGGGACACCGCGGGACAACTCCCCGCCGGCGCCTATTTCTACCGCGTGCGCACGCTGCGCGAGCAGGCCAGCGGCCGGTTCGTCGTGGTGCGGTGATCGCAGTCCCCCGCCGGAGCGCCGCGAAAGGGGCGGGCCGCCTGCCCGCCCCCCGCGGCGTTCCGGACGGACTTTCGGTAGTCGCTTCTCGCGTGGACCCGGAACCTTCCCGAACGCAGAGGGCACGATGAACCTGATCCAATCTAATCTCCGGCTTTCCCGGGCGCCGGTTCGCCGAACCGCGGCGTTGCTGGCGTTTCTGGTGCTCGCCGGAATCGGCCTGACCACCACCGCGGACGCCGCGACGCTCGGAAGAGTGCGCGGCAGGGTGGTCGCCAGCGACACGGGTGAGCCCATGCCGTTCACGAACGTGTTGCTGCTCCCGGCGGACACGACGCTCAAGCGCGTCGGCGGCATGACCAACCAGGACGGCACGTTCGAGCTGGTGGCGCCTCCCGGGCTCTACACGCTGCGCGTGCAGGCGCTCGCCTACGGGCGCAAGGAACTGACCGGGCTGGTGGTGGACGCGAGCTTCTCACAGCAATTGACCGTGGCGTTGACGCCCGAGGCGATCCAGCAGGAGGAGATCGTCGTCGAGGCGCGCCGCAGCCAGGACACGGAGAACGCGCTGCTCGCGATCCGGCGGAAGTCGGCGTCTGTCTCCGACGCCGTGAGTGCGGAACAGGTGCGCCGGTCCCCCGACAAGGACGCGGGGGACGTGCTCAGGCGCGTCACGGGCCTGTCCGTGAACGAAGGCAAGTTCGTGTTCGTGCGCGGCCTCGGCGAACGCTACAGCTCCACCGAGGTGGACGGCGTGCGGCTCGCCTCGCCTGAACTCAACAAGCGCGTCGTGCCGCTGGACATCATCCCGGCCAACCTGCTCGAGAACATCACGATCCAGAAGACGTACACGGCGGACCGCCCGGCGGAGTTCGGCGGCGGCGACGTGCAGGTGAAGACCAAGGACTTCCCCGGCCACCGGCAGTGGTCGTTCTCGATGGGCCAGGGCGTTGACGCAGGCAGCACGTTCAAGAGCGGCCTGCGCTACGAGGGCGCGAAGTCCGATGTGTGGGGGCTCGGCGCCGCTTCGCGTGCGCTGCCGAGCGAGCTGACGCGCATCGCCGGGAACCAGCCGATCAGCACGTACAACAGCGTGCTCGGCACCGGCCTCACCGGCGCGCAACGCGCCGGGATCGGTCGCGCGTTCGGTCGCGTGTGGACACCCGAGCGCGCGAACGTCGCGCCCAACGGCAGTTACGCGCTCAGCTTCGGCGACGAGTACAAGCCCCTCGGCCGCTCGCTCGGGTTGGTGGCGTCGGGCAACTATTCCCGTTCACAGGAGCTCCAGACCGAGTCCTCGCGATACTACGTGGGGCAGGATTTCGCGAACGGCCCTCCCGACCAACCCCGTTTCGACTACGACGTCGAGCGCGCGTCGGACCGCGTTCAGGTGGGCGGCCTCGCCGCACTCGGCCTGCGGCTGTCGCCCGCGCACTCGCTTCATCTGCGCAGCTTCTACAACCGCGACGCCGAGGACGAGGTGCGCGCGTTCCAGGGCTTCAGCGAGGACGTGCAGGATCTGGTGCGGTCGAACCGGCTGCGCTACGCAGAACGCAGCATCTTCACCACCAGTCTCGAGGGTCGGCACGAGGTGCGCCACCTGAACGGCTCGCGCTTCGACTGGAAGCTCAGCCGGTCGCTCGCGGACCGTGTGGTGCCCGACATGCGCGAGACCAACTACCAGCGCAGCGAGTTCGTGGACACGGACCCGAACGGCAACGACTTCGTGC
>JANNKI010000404.1:0-4212 GCA_031396225.1 bacterium
GGCTGGCAGAAGCAGCCGGACACGCGGACGGTGCAGGGTGAACTGGAGGCGGCCTTGGCTCGGGTGCTGGCGAGCGGCGTCGTGACGGTGGCAGGAGCGGGGCGCACCGACGCGGGCGTGCATGCGCGCGGCCAGGTCGCGGCGTTCACGCAGGAGACGAAGCTACCCGCGCGTGCATTCCCACCGCTCCTCAATCGCGAGCTGCCGCGCGACATGCGCGTGACGGACGCCGCCGAGCGCCCGGACGGGTTCCACGCTCGGCACTCGGCCTGCGCGCGGCGCTACGAGTACCGCCTGCTCGCCGCGCCCGACGTGCTGCGTGAGCGTTACGCCTGGGCGGCTGGCGCGCTCCCGCCGCTGGCGGCGCTTCGCGCTTCGGCGGAGCCTCTCGCCGGGACGCACGACTGTTCGGCGTTCCTGGCGGTCGGCAGCTCGCCCGCCGACCCGGTGTGCGAGTTGCACCATGCGCGGTGGTCGGCGTGCGAGGGCGGTGCGGTATTCGACGTGATGGCGAATCACTTCCTCTATCACATGGTGCGAAACCTGGTCGGCACCGCCCTCGACGCTGCCGCGACGGCGGACCCGGCCGCGCACATGCGCGCGGTGCTGGACTCGCGCGATCGCGGGCGCGGCGGCGTCACGGCGCCAGCGCACGGCCTGTCGCTTGAGCAAGTCGTCTACGAATCCGCGCCGCAGGAGGTCGATGCATGAAACGCTGGCTGCCGTCCGTGCTGTTCGTCGTCGGCGTGTTGCTGGGTGTGGCGGTGACCAGCGGCCTGCTTCGCGTCGGACCACGCCTGGGCGAGGCGCGCGTCAAGCCGGTGAGCGTGTCGCACTCGCGGCGAACCGCGATCGTCACCGCGGCCGAGCGCGTGAGTCCGGCCGTGGTCACCGTGAGCGTGGTCACCACCCGCGTGGTGCGGGCCGATCCGTTCGGACGGCCATTCCGCGACGAGTTCTTCGAGCGCTTCTTCCCGCCCAGCCTCTACAAGGAGCGCGTGCCCGGCCTGGGCTCGGGCGTGATCGTGGACGCGGAAGGCATCGTGGTGACGAACTCGCACGTGGTGCGGAATGCCGACGAGATCCGCGTGAACCTGCCGGACGGCCGACATTTCAACGCGCGGCTGCTCGGGGATTCACAGGTCTACGACCTGGCCGTGCTCAAGATCGACGGCGAGCGCCTGCCGGTGGCACCGCTCGGCAACAGCGACTCGCTGGTGGTGGGCGAGTGGGCCATCGCCATCGGCAATCCGTTCGGCTACCTGCTCGAGGACCCGCAGCCCACGGTGACCGCGGGCGTGGTGAGCGCGACGCGCCGCGACATCAAGGCCGAGGCGACGCCGTCGGGCATGTACAAGAACATGATCCAGACCGACGCCTCCATCAATCCCGGCAACAGCGGTGGCGCGCTCGTGAACGCTGACGGCGAGGTGATCGGCGTGAACACGTTCATCTTCACGAGCGGTGGCGGCTCGATCGGGCTCGGCTTCGCGATCCCCATCAACCTCGCGAAGCGGGTGCTCGCCGAGGTGCGGCGCTACGGCCGCGTGCGCGTCGCGTGGCCGGGCATGACGGTGCAGTCGGTCACCGAGATCATCGCGCGGCGGCTGGGCTGGAAGGAGCCTGGCGGGCTGGTCGTCTCGGGCATCGATCGCGGCGGGCCGGCCGATCGCGCCGGCGTTCGCCCCCTGGACCGCATCCGCAGGGTGAACGGCCGTGTCACGAACGACGTGGAGGACGCGCAGAGCAGCATCTACGGGGCACAGGTGGGGGACCGACTCACGCTCGAGCTCGAGCGCGACGGTCGGCTCCGCACCGTGACGGTGACACTCGAGGAGGCGCCGCAGCGCTGACATGATCGAACGCTACAGCCGACCCGAGATGGCCGAAGTATGGAACGACGAACGCCGGCTCGCCTGGTGGCTCGAGGTGGAACTCGCAGCGACCGCGGCGCGCGAGGAGCGCGGCGAGGTGCCGGCGGGCACGTGCGGGCGCATCCGCGAACGGACGCGGCTGGACCTGTCGCGCATGCTCGCGCTCGAGGCCGAGGTGCATCACGACGTGATCGCGTTCCTGAGCATGGTGGCCGAGACCGCGGGCGACGACGCGCGTCACCTGCATTTCGGCCTGACGTCCTCGGACCTCGTGGACACCGCGCTCGCCTGCCAGCTTCAGGAGGCGGGGCGCGTGCTGGTCTCGGAAGTTGCGCGTCTCCGGCGCGCGGCATGGACGCTGGCGCAGCGCCACCGGCGCACGCCCATGGTGGGGCGCTCGCACGGTGTGCACGCCGAGCCCATCACGTTCGGTCTCAAGTGCCTGGTGTGGTCCGAGGAATTGGGACGTGGACTGGACCGGCTGCAGGCGGGACTCGCTGATTGCGCTGTGGGCAAGTTCAGCGGCGCCATGGGCACGTTGGCACACCTCGACGCCGAAACCGAGACGCGTGCGCTCGCCCGGCTCTCGCTCTCGCCGGAACCGGTGGCGAACCAGGTGGTGCAGCGCGACCGCCACGCGGCGCTGGCCTGCGCCATCGCCGTGCTCGGGGGCACGATGGACAAGATCGCGGTCGAGGTGCGGCACCTCATGCGCACCGAGGTGCGCGAGGCCGAGGAGCCGTTCACCGAGCGCCAGAAGGGTTCTTCGGCGATGCCTCACAAGCGGAACCCCGTGCGCTGCGAGCGCGTCTCGGGGCTGGCGAGACTGCTGCGCGCCTACGCGCACGCGGCGCTCGAGAACCAGCCGCTGTGGCATGAGCGCGACATCAGTCACTCCTCCGTGGAGCGCGTGGCGCTGCCCGACACGTTTCTCGCCGCGCACTTCATGGCGCACGACCTGGCGTACGTGCTCGAGGGGTTGCGCGTGAACGAACCGCGCATGCTCGCGAACCTGGAATCGGGCGGGGGACTGGTGCATTCTCAGCGCGTGCTGCTGGCGCTCACCGAGGCCGGGTTGGCGCGCGACGAGGCCTACCGGATCGTGCAGCGACACGCGCTGGCCGCGGCCGACGGGGGCCCGCCGTTTCGCGACGCGCTCGCCGCCGACCCGGCGGTGCTGAAACGGCTGACGCCCGAGAAACTGGCCGACTGCTTCGACCTCTCGCATCACCTTCGCAGCGTGGATGCCATCTTCGCGCGCGCCGAGGAGCCGCGCACGTGAGCGTGCTCACCGCGAGCCGCGAGGCCTGGACGCGCGACGAGGCGAGCGACCCCACCGCGGTGTCGGCGCGGTTGCGGACGCGCGGCGTCTCGCTCGACCCGGACGAGGTGCGCCTGTTGGGCGAGTTGCTCGACCGGCCGCCGCGTTGGGCCGAGGCGGTGCTGTTCGGGATCCTGTGGAGTGAGCACTGCTCGTACAAGAGCACGCGGCATCTCCTGAAACGCCTGCCCACGCAGGCGCCGCAGGTTCGCATCGGCCCCGGCGAGGACGCCGGCGTCGTGGCGCTACCCGCGCCGTGCGACGACACGGTTCTCGTGCTGGGACACGAGAGCCACAACCATCCGAGCCAGATCCTGCCCGTGGAGGGCGCGGCCACGGGCGTGGGTGGCATCGTGCGCGATATCGTGTGCATGGGCGCCGAGGTCGTGGGCGTGCTCGACTGCCTGCGCTTCGGGGACCCGCGCTCCGGCGTGCACGCGCGTGACGTCCTGCGCGGCGTCGTGGAGGGGATCGCCTCGTACGGCAACGCACTCGGCGTGCCGAACCTGGGCGGCGACACCGTGTTCGCCTCGGGCTTCGACCAGAACTGCCTCGTCAACGTTGTGGCGGTGGGTCTTGGACCCGCCGCGGGAGTGCTCCGCAGCCGCGTGCCCGAGGGTCCGGGTCCGTGGGCCTTTGTCCTCGTCGGGAAGCCCACGGACGAGAGCGGTTTCGGAGGGGCGGCGTTCGCTTCCGGGGAGCTGGGCGCCGGGGACCAACGCGGGGCCGTCCAGTTGCCGGACCCGTTCTTGAAGCGCGTGTTGAACGTGGCCACGTACGAGGTGTTCCGCCGCATACGCGAGCGCAACCTGCCGTGCGGCTTCAAGGACCTGGGCGCGGGCGGCATCGCGTGCGCCACCAGCGAGCTGGCCGCCGCCGGCGGCTGCGGGTGACACCATTGACGCGGGCGAGGGCAACAACATCGTCATCGGCGATCTCGGCTACATCGATTTCGTCGGATTGGATGCCGACCCGTCCGACATTGACCTGATCGCAAGTACTGAAACCACGAGCTTC
>JANNKI010000429.1:0-2225 GCA_031396225.1 bacterium
AGCAGAACCCGGCGCCGAGGAATCGGCGCCGGGTCTTGAGACGATCGAATGCTACCGGAAGCGCGACTTGAGCTGACCCCACGACGTCTGGCTCACCGGTACCGGGTTCACCGACTCCAGGAAGAGCACCGCGTCGTCATAGTCCTGGTCGGAGCCACCGCCGATTGCGAGATCCTCCCAGCACAGCCACCACGAGCCCGAGTTGATTCCCGTAGCGGCGTACGTGAGCGCCTGGGCATTGCCGCCGTTGCGGGAGTCCTGCGTGTAGAACAGGCCACCGGGACCCATGAGATAGAACCCGAAGTCGTTCTTGTCGGCACCCAGGTACGTGACCGTGCCCTGCAGCGCCGCATTCGCGTCGAACAGGTTCACCACGACGCGCACGGGTGCGGTGCGGAAGGAGGCCACGGCGAACCAACCCGCCGTCGCCGCGCCCGGGAACACCTGATAAAGCAGGGGGGCGCCGACCGTGCTGGCATTGTAGAGCCCGAGCGAATTGGAGGCAGCGTTGCCCGCCAGCTCGACCTGGATCGTGAACGTGCTGTTGTTCGACACGGTGGAGGCCCAGCGCTGGGCGGCGTTCTGGTCCGTGTTCACATTGATGCTCTCGCCGACGCTGTTGAGATAGCCCTGCAGGCCACCACCACCCACAGCGATCTGCGGCACACGTAGGGCGGCCGAGGCCGTTCCCGCGATGGCGACGAGCGCGATCGTTCCCATGATCATCGTAACGGTACGCTTCATGTGCAGCCCTCCTCAGTAGTTCAGGTGCGAAGTTCCCGGAACGCGGGCGATGTCAGAGATGCGGAACGAATCACGTCTGCCGGAAGACACACGATTCGCTCAAACCGGGCACATTGACTGGCTGGGGGGGCGGGACGGACATGTCCCGGAGCCAAGTTCCTGTGCTGACCACGACCGTAGAATAGTCGCTGTTCATTCGAATTGGAACAGGAGAATCACTGGGAGTGGTACCATCGCCACGGCGTGCAGCGGGGACCAGTGTGTACGCAAACATCTAGCATCCATGGCGTTGTAGCGGCGCATCGGTCTCCGGCCGAGGCTCCAGGGATGTTGCGAGCGGTACCATCGCTCGTCCGGCCGACTGATCGTGCCCGGCTAGTTGGAGTCGAGGCATTGCGTTGCCCGTTGTCGCACAAATCTCAAGCCCGCGGGCCTTCACAGCGCCAGAGGTATGCGGCAGGATGGGAACATGGCCCCCTCTCGTCGAACTGGGCACCGAAGCCCCCCTCCGGATGACGAGGACGACGCGCGAGCCGCGGCCGAAGCGGCCGGGTTCGCTGCCGCGCTCGAGGCGTTCGAGGGCGACAAGCCCCCCTCGGCTGCGCGAGCCAGGCGAGCTCGAGACGAGCCCGACGCGCACCGCCTTGGCAGCCGCGTCCGGGGACGGGTCGTCTCGGTCAGCGAAGAGGTGTTGCTGCTCGACATCGGCGGCCGGAGCGAGGCAGTTGGAGACGCGCGGGAGTTCCGCGACGCCTCGGGTGCCACAACGGTGGCGGTTGGCGACATGCTCGAACTGTTCGTGGTGGAGGCGAGTGAGCCGCTCGTGCTGGCGCGAGCCGCGCGGCGTCACGGCCAGGTGTCGCTCGCGGCGCTCCGCCAGGCGCGTGAGGCTGGGCTGCCCGTTCGCGGCAAGGTGACGGCGGTGAACACCGGTGGACTGGCGGTAGACGTGGAAGGCGTGCACGCGTTCTGCCCGTTGTCGCAGATCGACAGCCAATACGTGGAGGATCCGGCCCCCTTCGTGGGGCGCGTGCTCGAGTTCCTGGTCACCGAGGTGGACGAGTCCCGCGCGAGGGTCGTCGTGAGTCGCAAGGGACTGTTGCTGCGCGAGCAGCAGGAGCGGGCCCGCGCCCGGGTGGCGGAGCTTGCTCCGGGTCAGGAGATCGAGGGGACCGTCACGCGGCTTGAGCCCTTCGGAGCGTTCGTGGACCTGGGTGGCTTCGAAGGCATGGTGCACGTCTCGGAGATCTCGCATGCGCGCTTGGAGCACCCTCGCGAGGCGCTCGCCGCGGGGGAGCAAGTGCGCGTGAAGGTGCTGCGAGTGGAGCCCGCGCGTGACGGACGCCCACGGGTGGCGCTGTCGCTGCGAGCCACCGCCCCCGATCCCTGGGCCGCGGCGGTGCAACGATTCGCGGTGGGTGCGCGGGTCCCGGGCGTGGTGGTGCGGCTCGCGGACTTCGGCGCGTTCGTGAACCTCGCCC